>JAOZST010000070.1:15086-16818 GCA_029939535.1 Desulfobacteraceae bacterium
TGGGCCAGCAATTTTTTTTCCTCTCAACCCATAATTTTTATTATATCATTTTCATTACCGAAACAAATTGAGTTTTTCTTTAATGCAGTATGATCTGCGCTCCAGGTGTGCCGATGGTTATTTTTTCTTCTGATCGCTGAAAACCCCCACACGCTGCTTAAATATATTTTCAATCCGGCACTTTTACACATCATTAAATAATCGGAATCAACGCAGGCTCTCATATCTTCTGAAAACTCAATTTGCGTTCCTCTTCTCTTTTTCCCAGAAATAGTTGCACCACATATATCCGGAACAGTATACCGTCCTGAAATGTATTGTGAATTAGCCCCCTGGTTACGTAATAAAAGTTCGTCCTCTTTCTCAAAGTAAACAAATCCAGGTGGCTTGCCAAAAATATCCGCATCGACTCCCCGAATCTCCAGCATCATATCCAGAATATAATTGGGCCCATAAAAATCATCATCATCAATCTTAAACCAGTATTTGCCTGTTGCTTTTTTTATCCCGAAATTGAGACATGTTCCGATATTTTTTTCTTCATGTAATTGAAACATCTTTATATCAGGATCTTCTTTACAAATTTTCTTAATTTTGTCCGTTGCCTTTTGTGGTGAATTGAGCAGAACAATCCATTCCTTATTCGGATAACGTTGATTTTTAAAATTCTGCATGGCTTTGAAAAACAATTCAGGTCTCTTGGAAGGCGTGATCATAGTGATTTTAGGATATTCTTCCCAGTCGTAATCCAATTTCAGCTTGAAACACAAATTTTTAAGCATATGAGCGTATGAATGCCGGCCAAAAAGTTTTCTCCTGATTTTGAGACCTAGTATGGAGCCGTCTGCTTTTTTTTCCAGGGAATGTCTACACAGTTTAATTATTTCGCTATCAGATGAAGCATAGGTAACAATTCCATGGGGTATAAATTCATTTGTTTCACCCTTATATATGACTGTACTCCCACATGCGGCTGCTTCCATGGCTCTTCTTGCCAGAGAAAGCGGAGAAGATAAAGAATCTGCCGAAATGAGATAAACGCGATAAGATCTGAGTGCAGAAAGCAGTTTCGGGTATGGTAAATACCCCATTACATGTTTCCTGAATTCGGGAAGATCATCTAATTTATTAGCCACGAATCTGTATCTGGACTCCACAATATGAAGGCCGTTGGAAAAAAGGTCCTTGAGGAATTGATATCGGTTGGGCCATTCCAGAATATCGGCCCATCCGTCAAACAAGATTGAAAAATTTCTATCCGGTGGAAGTAAACCCGTTGGCAATACAGGATTATGCAAAGCCGGTTGAATAGCTAAGGGTTGATGGAACGACCGTTTCAAATCCAATAACTCCCTGTAGCATTCCCTGGATTTAGAATCGGTTGCCAGTACAAAATCGAACAAACATGCAATTTTGGAAAAAATTGGAAAATGGTCCCTATATTCAGTATCCCAGAACACGGTGGGAACTTCTCTTTTTTTACAATAATCAAGAATATTTTTAAGCTTTGGCAATAGATCTTTGTCACCCGAGAATAAATTTTTCCATCCCTTTGAATAAAACTCCCAGCTTGATTGTACCAGTATCATATCAGGTTGTTCAACCTCTAACTGTTCTTTCCAGCTATAGGGATACAGGGGAATAAGCTGTGCATCGAATTCAAGACAATAATGCAAATGATCGCCCAGTATACAGGCAATTCGAAGGCATTTATTATTAGAACTTTTAAATG
>JAOZST010000070.1:16918-18046 GCA_029939535.1 Desulfobacteraceae bacterium
CTTCTGATTTCATTTAATTGAATCTCTAACCTCTGGGCTCGAATACAGGAGTGATATAATTCATCAGAAATTTGTATCTGCCCTTTTTTTTCCGGTTCTCCTCTCCTTAGGTCATCCAGGGCTTTTTCTGCTCCCAAAAGTTTGTTGGAAATTTTTTTGTCCAGGGCAGCATCATCTGCAACAATAAGCTTGGGCCAATAGTAAATCATACCTGGAAATTGTTTTTGACACCGACGATTCCAGTCAGTTAAAGCACCGCTTGAAAAAAGCGGATCAAATTTTCCTACTTTTCCAAATACTTGTTTTTTTATTACAATATGTCCCTGGGTTAAAAATGACAGCGGAACCGGGTAATCTTTATGCTCCAAAGAAATATTCCATGAATCAGAGGAAATTATTTTTGGCACAATTTTTCCTTCCAGGGCAGCAAAATCAAATAAGGACCAGGCATTTTTCAAATTCTCCATAAAATCAGGGTGAATTAAAGTATTGCCGTTTATAAAAACCAGATATTCCCCTCTAGAAAAATAAGCCCCGATATTCCATCCTTCAGACAAAGAAAAATTTTGGGGTAACCATATGAGCAAAGCACGCCATTGAGCTATCTCTTTATTGTTTTCTAAACCACTGTGATCAATAATTATGATTTCAAAATCACTGTCTGATTGTACGGCAAGGGATTCCATGCATTCTATTAAGCTGTCATCCGTGCCATTGGATGATATAATTATTGATATTGATATTTTTTTTTTGCCCCGGCCGTCCTGAAATGGAACATGATCATAATTCACAGTTTGCTGATAGTCGTGAATCAATTTATCGGCCAGATGAAATTCCCCATTATCCAAACATCGCCTGGCCTTTGATAATAAAGAACTCGATTGAACAAATCTATCCATTCTTGGGTGCCTTTATTTGAAGGGTGCTATAACTCATTTTGAGGTCAGAGATAGAAAAATTTATTTGTCCTTACGTGCAAAAACAAACTCAAGAATCAAACTGATAAATCGGAAAGGAAGCATAACAGTATTTTTTCCAGGCTTGGTAACAGCACTAACAAATGCCTGGCCGATACGAAATGAATAGGATGAATTCAAAGCAAAAATTTTTTTTTCAAACTTATTGATC
>JAOZST010000071.1:0-3747 GCA_029939535.1 Desulfobacteraceae bacterium
TTTAAAAGTGTACTTGATTCTCACCAAAAAGGGGAGGGTCAGTCACGACAATACCATTTTATCCCGGTCTGATGAAAACAGGTCTGAAGAAAATTTTCTGATCGTTCTGGTAAATTCGTTTTTAAATGCCTGGTTTTCCGCATTGGTAAAATTTTTAAAATCAATAAGATCAAGGGTCTTTATCGAAGTTAGAAGATCCAGTAAATGGGTTTCTGCAATGGACTGGCAGGCCGAAAGCCTTATTTCTCTTCCTTCAGAGTTTTTCCCTGCCCTGGGCAATGAATTGCACAGTTCTTCAGGGGCGTCCTTGAAACGTTGCTTTAACACTTCATATAAAAGCAGGAACAACGCATCAATTCGATTACCATTTATCAGTGTCGGGCTATGGAAAAAAGAATGGTTTTTATCCACACTCACATCTGCCCTGTCAAGGTATATAGTTTTTTCAAACCAGTTTAAAGTGTAATCCAGATAATCCTTTCGCTGCCACTTCTCTTTTTCCCAGGCATGGGCCTGGACAACTTTTGGCAGTTCTGCAATGCAGATATCCTGGGAGTCATAATCAAAGTTTCCCAAAAAGGCTCCTGACTGGAAAATGTCCACACCTGGACGATGGGCATGTTCTGAAATCTCTGCACAGAGTATCCTGCACTCTTTGCCGGGTCTCAGGATTATAATTTTATAGGATGGTTTGCCTTTTTTGATGCGTACCAGTTCCTCGGCCGAATCCGGTGGAAGAATTGGGTCGGCTACAGAGGGGGGTAAAAAGGCAGCTAAAATACCGGGGCTTAAATTCACGGTTCTCAAAGCCCCATTGAATACAGATAGATCTTTTTCTTCCAGGGGGCAAACCGGTGTCAGCCGTCCCTTTTCCAAATCAGGCAAAAAAAGATCCATAACAGCCTCAAGGCCGGCTTGCCAATGGGCACTTCTGGGGTCTTTTTTCTCATCAATCCACTGCTTTGCTTTTGGTAGTATTTGGTTCATCAAGCCATTTCCTTTTTAAATTTCCACGTGTTTTTTACATGTCAAATGAATATTATATTTTTATTTGATACCCACGAACAATGCTTTACAGTTAAATTACAACCATGATTTTTAACTTCAACAAAAGTTTGAAGCGGTCCGGCAACGCCCAGTATTTCAAGTCCTGGAAACGATAAGAATAAAATTTGTTTCATTACAGATCAGTCTTCAACTCTCACACCGTCTTCATGGGTCCAGACAAACCCTACATTAAGCATGGTATCCCCTTTAATGGCAGGGCGGGAACTTGCTATGGCTGGAACATTAAATTCTGTTAATCTCTCCAGCCATATATCATGATTATCAACAGCCTTTTTCCATACGTCAGCATCAGGTTCCCTCTTTCGTGGCAACCAGGAAGAAAAGGGCATTTCAGGCAATAAAAGTAAATCACTTTTTTGGGATTCAAGATGGAGATGAAGCTTTTCTTGATCTTCTTTAGAATTAATCCAGTTGTTGGGTAATTCGCAAACAGTAACCTTCATTGTCTATTCCTTCCTATTAGAATTATTTATCATAATTGATTATAAGGTGTTAAGGAAATTATACAAGGATATTAATCGGACATTTTAGGCCCCAATAAAAAGTTCTATTATTTACATCTCGCTTTTAGAAAGTTGATCAGAATTATAAAGAAGCCAGTAAAAACAACAGCCCAAGTCCTGCCAGGAGCAGACCTGCAAGTGTTTTAATACCGGATTCAATGACAGTAAACAGCTTTTTGCGGGTTGAAGTGACCGAAAGCAGGGCTGATTTTTCCGATATTCCCAGAATGACAACACCGCTGATGGCATACCCATTGAAATAAATACGCCAAGAAGAATCCCGAGCCAGGTGAGATTTAAGGATATGGATAAGTAGCAATATTAAAAAAGTCTGTAAAGAGATAGATCAAGATTGCATTGTTGACATACCCTTTTTGGCTGGTGTTGGAATTTTGAAATAGAATCGTAAAAACACAAAGAGTTCATTGATTGACAAAATTAAATAATCCTGTATACACAAGTTCAAAAAACGATAAACAAATAATGCAGAGTATTAATATTAGAATGATTGAAGACAGATGAGCAGGGGGAATTAATATGATAGATCGTTTGCAGACATTGACCCAGGAGGAACTAACCCGAATCCATGATGCATCAATGGATATTTTAACAAATACGGGAATCTGTTTTAATTCCAGGGCAGCCGCACAAGTATTTAAAAAACATGGTTTTTCCACACAAGGGGATGTGGTATATCTTACAGAAGACCTGGTTAAAAAGGCTTTAGAAACAACTGTTTCCAAATTTACACTCCATGCAAGAAATCCAGAAAATACCGTTTCAGTGGGGGGCGATGATTTTATTTGTCTTCCCACAGGGGGTGCACCCAATATTGCCACTCCCACTGGTGAACAACGTCCTGCTACACTGGAGGATTATAAAACCTGCTGCAAACTGGTGCAGACTTCTGAACAGCTGGCCATGGGCGGCTCCATAATGGTTCAGCCCACTGATATTCCAGCAGATACTTCCCATCTGGATATGGTTGCCAATTATATGACCCTGTGTGACAAACCGATTTCCGCGGCTTCAGGGTCAGGGCCGGCTGCCATTGACACACTTGAGCTGGCCGGAATAGTCTGGGGAGGCAAGGAGATTTTAAAAAGTAAACCTGTTATGGCTTCTGTTGTCAATGCCATGTCTCCCCTACAATATTCCCGGGAGCAGGCAGAGGTTATCATGGATATGGCCGAATACAATCAACCCGTAATAATAGCAAACATGATACTGGCAGGGGCCAGCGGACCTGTATCCCTGCCCGGGCTGCTGGCATTGGAAAATGCTGAAATTCTGGCTGGAATCACCTTGTCACAATTGGTAAGCCCTGGAACCCCGGTGGTGTATGGCTCCACTTCGTCACAAATGGATATGAAAACCTCCACAGGACCTGTTGGTGCTCCGGAAGCCGTTGTCCTTGCTTCTGCAACCATTCAAATGGCCCGGTTTTATGATTTGCCATGCAGAACGGGCGGATCATTAACCGATTCCCATTTCCCGGATGCCCAGGCCCTGGGTGAAGGCAGCCTGATGTTGAGCGCAGTGATTCGTAATGGTGCTAATTTTATTTATCATTCCTGCGGCCAGATGGGATCTTATATTTCCATGAGTTTTGAAAAATGGTTGATCGACGAGGAGATAATTGCCAATATTCGAAAAATTTTAAAACCCATTTCAATAACAGATGAAACCATTGATGTGGAAATCATCAAAAGCCTTGGTATTGGAGGCCAGTACCTTACCCACCCCAAGACCTTTCAGCAATTTAAAAACCTTTCCCAGCCATATCTGTTTAACCGGGAAGACTACCAGAAATGGTCTGAAAAGGGTTGTCAGCCCATTGACAGGGTGGCCAATAAATTTTTGAAAAAACGTCTGGACAGCTATGAAAAACCTTTTTTAGATTCCCATATTGAAAAAGCTCTTTGGGAGTATGTTGATAAAAGGAAAAAATAAATATTTCAGTATAAATGGTGTTTTGCTGGACAGGGTTCATTATCAAGGTTTGTTACTGGGTTCAGGCTTGGTATTAATGGTATTGAGTCTGATATCCTTTGTTTTGTATAAGGAGGAACAATCATTACACGAACCTGGAAAAAATAAATGATTTAAAAAAAATCTATGAACTTGACCTGACCAGTCAGGACAGCCACAAGCTTGTGGAGTCCTGACCGGTTCG
>JAOZST010000071.1:3847-18027 GCA_029939535.1 Desulfobacteraceae bacterium
GGTCTGGAAATTTTAATGGGAATGTGCCGGGTTTGGTTTCAGGTTTACCAGAATATTATAAATGATCAGGCCCGTAAGAAGTATGGCAGCTGCCAGTTGAATATTATGGGGAATCAGTTCAGATGCCTGGCCAACCACTGCCTGTGCTTTTACTCCGAGAAAGCTGTAAATCCAGTCCACAAAGAATCCCATGGCCAGGGAACATGCAGCAATCATTGACAGATAGATCACAAGTGCCCGGGTATTGAAAATATTTTTAACAATGGTGATGGTGGCGGCATTGGTTGCAGGGCCTGCCAATAAAAATACCAGTGCGGCTCCGGGATTCAATCCCTTGAGAATCAGGGCGGCTGCAATGGGTGTGGAAGATGTAGCGCACACATACATGGGGATACCAGCTCCAAGCATGATCAGCATGGACAGGAATTGATGGTCATTGGCCCAGAGGGTCAGATCATCGGGGAAAAAGAAGGTAATGATGCCGGCAATAAAAACACCAATGATAAAGGGTTTTGCAATATCGGTCAGCAACTCGCCATAGGCATATTTAATTCCGGCCATAAGCCGCTGGGAAAGAGGGCGTAAAGAGGAATTTTCTTTTGTTGTTCCTGCGTCGCAGGAGCTTGAACAGCCTCAGCCGCTGGTTTCTTTCAAAGGGTCAGCCGCCTTTAAAGGAATGGACTGGTCTGGTTCATTATTGCCCAGAAAATTTTGGGCAATGCCTGTGCATACGGCAGTGAAAAATCCAGCCACAGGTCTGATAACGGTCATAACAGGATCAAGCATGGCATAGGATATGGCAATGGAGTCCACCCCGGACTCTGGAGTTGCAATCATAAAGGACAGGGCAGCCCCATTGTTGGCTCCCTGCTTTTTTAACCCTGTTGCCACGGGAACCACCCCGCAGGAACATAAGGGAATTGGGATCCCGAAGAGTGCAGATAAAAAAACCGGCTTGATTTTTCCGGTTCCCAGGTATTTTTTGACTTTATCCGCCTTGAAAAATACATATAGAATGCCCGCCACCAGAAAGCCGAAGAGCATGTAAACGGAAACATCCAGGTAGATGCCCCAGGAATTTCTTAAAATTTCAGATATAATGTTCATTGGTTTGCCGAATCCTTATCTTTCAGTGTTGAATATTTCGTGTTTTACATGATCAAGACTCATATTTATAAGGGAGATCACATGGTCGTCATTAAGGGTATAATATACAATTTTTCCTTCTCTTCTGTTTTTGACAATTCTCAAAGTCCTTAATACCCTTAACTGGTGGGATATCGCCGACTCGGTCTGGTTGCAGATGACTGCAATGTCACACACACAATGTTCCTGTTTTAAAAGGGCCAGCACAATTTTAAGCCGCGACGGGTCACTTAATGCTTTAAATATTTCTGCTATTCCTATAATATCTTCCTGGTCGGGAAAATTTTTCAGGGTCTTGTTGACCTTGGCTTCATTTATACATTTTTCTGAACAGATATTCATTTATCACCTCTTCATATGAGCAATTGTTCATATGTTAAATTAAAAGTTTTGACTTGTCAAGAAAAAATATATTGTTTTACTGTAGGACCACAGGAAAACAGGGATTGTATTTTATTATGTTGTCACACAGGAAATTTCATTATATAAACCAGATCAGAAAGATATGAATCAAATTATAAGGAGTATTTTATGTTAGAACCGCTTTTTATTAAAGCCACAAGCCTTTCCGATGCCTGGTTTCAGACCCTTTATCAATGTGTGGAAAAGGGCCGGGCCTTTACCATAAACCGGGGATCATTTGAGGGACAGAAACGATTGGAATTTGATCATATCACCATTCATATCACCCATCCTGCATCAATACCTTTGCTGCCCAAGGTGAATCCGGTTTTGGGATTTCCTGACCCAGTGGATGAAAATTATCTGGATGATTATCTGCCATATCTGATGACAGGAGAGGAAAAGGAAGGGGAATCATATACCTATGGCCAGCGGATTTGTAAATGCGATTTGGATTATCTGCCGGATGACTATAAAGCGCTTACCGAAATTTTGGTCCAGGAAAAGGAGATCTGGGAAGACCGGAACATTCTGATTAAGGAAAATGGTAAATATTATGTCAACCAGATGGAATTGATGATCTGGACCTATATCCATAAAGGACACAGGAACAACCAGATGATCATGCAGGTGGGCCAGCCTTCTGACATGGTTCTGATTGACCCGCCCTGCCTGCGCCATATTGATACCCGTATCCAGGACGGAAAGTTGCATTTTTTTCCCTATTTTCGATCCTGGGATCTTTTTGGTGGGTTTCCAGCCAATCTGGCAGCCATTGAAATGATGAAACAATATTGTGCAGCCCAGATCGGCGTTGAAAACGGTGAAATCATTGCTTCTTCCAAAGGTCTTCATATCTATGACTACGTGTTTGAGATTGCCGAGGCTATCCGGGGCCGGTCCATGGATGAATTCAGGCAAATGGTGTGATGGAATAAAAAGCAGTTTCTTTGAAATTGCTCTATCAGGTTTTTGTTTACTAATCGGTCACTATTTGTTACCAAATAGTCATGAGTGGTAAAAAAATCAATGAAAACAAGTCGTTAATTTCTGCTTACGATATCGCAATTGTTGGCGGCGGAGTTGTGGGCTGTGCTGTTGCCCGTTGTATGGCTTTAGAAGGTGCAAAAGTAATTTTACTTGAAAAGGCACCGGATATTCTTGATGGTGCGAGTAAAGGCAATAGTGCAATCCTTCATACTGGTTTTGACGCGCCTGTTGGATCTCTTGAACAAAAATGTGTCAGCAGTGGATATAAAGAGTATCTTGAAATCCATGAAAGTTTAAACCTGCCTCTTTTAAAGAGCAGTGCAATGGTTGTTGCATGGTCAAAAGAGCAAGAGGATAAATTTGAAAGTATTATAGCAAAAGGTCTTGATAATGGAGTTGAGGACCTTTCTTTTTTAAGTAAAAAAGAGATCCTTGCCAAAGAACCCGAGCTTTCAGCAAATGCAAAAGCTGCCATATCCATTCCCCGTGAGTATGTTATTGATCCCTGGTCAGCCCCATTTGCATATTTAAAGCAGGCTGTTGAGAATGGGGGCAGGGTGCTTTTTAATGCCGAAGTAATTGGCGGGGAGTTTGATGGCAGCAACTGGCTTCTTAATACAAGCCAGGGAGATGTACGGGCCGGCCAGGTTATTAATTGTGCCGGACTTTATGGCGATATTGTTGATAAAAATGTGCTGGGGAGTGCTCAATTTGAAATTAAACCCCGCAAAGGGCAGTTTGTTGTATTTGACAAAGCTGCAGGAAAACTACTCAATTCCATAATATTACCGGTTCCCACCAGACGTACCAAGGGAATCGTCCTGTTTCCAACTATTTTTGGTAATATTGTTGTTGGTCCCACTGCAGAGGAGCAGGAAAGCAGAAATGATGCTTCAGTTGATAGAGCAGTCTTGTCCTCCCTGCTTGAACAGGCAGTTGAAATGCTGCCGGCCCTTGCCAATATCCCGACAACTGCAACCTATGCCGGGATCAGGTCGGCCAGTGATAAAACACACTATAGAATTATACATAATTATGATCAAAACTGGATTACTCTTGGGGGGATACGTTCAACAGGATTGACCGGGGCACTTGGCATTGCCCGGCATGTCTGCGAGCTGCTTGCAAAACAAAGTATTGAATTTGATAAAATTGAAAATCCTCTGATTCCCAAGGTACCAAATCTTGCCGAGCACCTTCCCCGGGACTGGCAGACTCCAGGATATGGTGAAATTGTATGCCATTGTGAGTGCTACCAATGCTGGAATTTATCTTGAAGAGACCTTTGGAATAAGTTTTGAATTTCTTGGACCCAGCTTCTGGCTGGTTGTTACAGGGCAGTTTTCCTTTTGTTCAACTTTTGTGATGCTTTTAGTTGGCACCCGCCTGAAAAAATTTGATCCTGTGCTTGAAGAGGCTGCATTAAGCCTTAGAGCTACAAAACTTCAAGTAATCTGGCTTATCATTATCCCGTTTTTGCGGCCAGCTATTATAGGCGCTTTTATTGTGGCATTTTTGATTAGTTTTTCAAACTTTAATACCACTATTTTTCTGGTTGGTTCAGATCCCACCCTTCCCGTTATGACTCCCGGTGATCGACAGGCCAGGATTGCCAATATTATTCGACAGCGCCATCGCGTCACGGTAAACGAATTAGCTGAAATTCTCAATATCTCACGGGAAACAATAAGACGCGACCTGTCTGAGTTGGATCGGCTGGGTAAGGTTCATAAAATTCACGGGGGCGCTTCTTTGCCCATAACCATTGGTGAGGGGTCCTTCCGCATCCGGATGGGGGAGAATGTAGCGGCAAAGGTTCAAGTTGCAGCCGAGGCAGTAAAGCTTTTTTCCTCCGGTGAAACAATTTTGATTGATACGGGATCGACCACAGTCTATTTTGCTGAAAAACTTGTTGAACTCTCTGATCTGACCATCGTTACCAACTCGTCGGAGATCGCTCGGATCGTCAGTCTTTCCCCCAATAATCCCCGGGTTTTTCTTCTGGGAGGCCAGTTCAATGGCGATAACCGACAGACTTTTGGCAATTTTGCTATTTCCCAGCTAGGATTATTCCGGGCTCACCATGTCATTCTGACCATAGGCGCACTGGATGCAAAAACCGGGGTTATGGATTTCAGTATTGAGGAAGCTCAGCTTGCCCAGGCAATGATTGCCCAGGCTGACTCTCTTACCATTATTGCAGATAGTTCGAAGTTTGAGCGAATCGCATCATTTAAAGTTTGTGACCTGGATCAGGTGAAAAATCTGGTGTGCGATCAATATCCGTCTGAGGAAATAACTGCGGCCCTGAAGGAAGCCAATGTTAACATTTTTTGCGTTGATTGCAAAAAATAAAAATGCGGCATACATGGGATGCAGCCGCATTGATTATGGGTGGATTTTTTTATGGGTTAAAAAGTAAAAACCTTTGCATCTTTGGATAATTCAATGAGTTTGGGTGCTCCTGCAAACTGGGCTGTCTCCACAATATCATTTTCGCCAACCTGGCGATTTTTGGCGCAGGGAATTCAAACATATATGGGAACTTTGTTTTCAACAAGATAGGGGAAATAGTCATTGGCTTCATCCCCGGTAGGCGCTTTGATATGATCTGTCATTCCTGGTTTGGCCAGTAAAACTGCGTCATCTGTTAAAAATATATGGACCTCACTGCCGCTTTCCTTGGCCACTTTTGCAAGCTGAAAGGTTCGGGTTACCCGGGTAGGATCTTCCAGTCCCCGGGTAAGAACAAATAGAAATTTTTCCATGATATCTTCTCCTTTAATATGGTTACAGGGGTTAAAAAACGCCTGAATTGAGAAACAGTATGCCCCTTGAGATGGATTATTTCAAGAAGGTTTTTATTCAGGAACACAGATTTCATGTCTCCGGGCTGCCAGGATGGTTTGATACAATGTCATCAGGATCACCAGGCAGGCAAGAATTAGAAATGCCGAAGTCAGGTATTTAAAAAATATCCATTTGGTATGGTGGTACATCAGCAATGTGGCAATTGTAATGGCATCCAGGGGAAAGGTGTAGGCCCACCAGGAAATGAAAAATTTTAGATTCTTGAATTTATCAATCATGCAGAAAAGGAGTATGGTTGTAAACAGCGCATGATAGTATAGAATCCTGGCAAATACATCCAGGTTCCCGGTCATTTTCACATAGGCGATAAAACCCACTGCAGGGGGGGCAATGAGAATAAAAAGGGTTGGAATCAGTTTGTTGGGCAGGGGTTTATGAAATATAAGCCTGTTAAAGATTATTGCCAATAATACAATCCAGAAAATAATTCCAATACTGAAAAAGAACCAGGATAAATCCGCCGGGGCATGGGCCTTTCCCACAACCGGTACCAGGATAGTACCAACCACCGGAATAAACCAGGCCGGGTTGATATGGTGAATTTCAAAATCCTTATGCATCCATATATACATGAGTTTAATTGTATACACCAGGTGAAGGGCAGCTCCCGAATACCAGAACGTTCTACTCAACATCAACTGGGTTGGTTCATAGGCAATGCTTAAGAGCAGCAGGGAAATGGAATAGGCAGGGAAAAAATTGATCCGCACCGGGTGGTTGAATTCTTTTGCCACTTCCTCTGGGTAAATGAAGAATTTGATAATATAAACAAGGGTAAGCAGAGAAAACCAGGCTGTTACCAGATATAAAAGGGCCTGGCCCACACCCCATGAAAATCCCATCATTTTTTCATATCGCAAAAATGCAATGGCAAGGCCTGTGATTCCCATTACAGTGGCAAAAATGGTGACCGGGAAATATTGCAGTTTGTTATAAGACTGCTGTTGTGTTTGCTTTCCTGATTGCTGTTCAGACATGTTGACCTCCTTGAAACTCATATGGATTTATACAAGACATTTTTTGACAATTTCTACAATGGTGTGATTGAATTGGGAATAGGCTTTGGAAAATTCCGGATCATCCAAAAGTGCTGTTATTGTTTCGGTACCCAGATCCAGAAAACGGATTTGTGTTTTGTCCTCTTTTTTAAAAAAGGTCAAAAATCTGGGGGTCAGCATGGCTCGTTCAGGATTTTTGAACAGTGCCTGGGATGATCTCTGGGGGTTGCATATCCTCATCATCCTGACATCAAAGCCCTGGGGCAGATCAATGTTGTACTCCTGATAGATTTTTTTCATGTCCAGGCAGCAGTCCTTGTCAAAAAGAATTCCTTTTTCATTGATGGCAACTTCAACATCCTGGATGATTTTTGTTATTTCCTTAAATGTTTCAAATTGATGTATTTTATTGGTATTCATTTTTTCTCCATTGGTTAATTTCTGAAAGTGTTATGGGCCATTTATTCTTGAATGAAAAGGATAAGCATTTATCGTGCCCAGATAAAAAAAACAGCAAAATGCGTTGATAGGATGGGACTCAGGTGTACATGGAGAATAATATATGCGGGGATAGAAAAAAGGAACGTTAATTCTGTGAATGGTAGCGCTACCCCCTGGAAGTATTTGTGCCAGGGAAAATTACCCCAGTATCAGCCTCTGGGGGTCACAATGTTCCCTCAGGATTTTCAATTCTGTTTCCGTGGGAGGAACCGCAAGGGTTGCCCTGGAAACATCCATGGGGAATCCTGTATTTTCAAGAATTTTTTCCGGTGTGATATCGGGGTAGAACTTATCCAGATACATTTTCCCACTGTCTTTATCAAACCGCATCAAACCAAGGTTGGTTACAACCACACTGACACCACCTGGCCTTAAACCAGCTGCCTGCCTGGTATTATTCCCTTTAAGCTGGCCCGGGCTTGTGAGATAATCAAGCTTTTTGACAAACTTGCGTTTTTCGTGCTGCATAAATGCAACGCACCTGGGAACAAAACTTGCCACATCACAGCCGCCCCCACTTCCTGAAAATCTGATGTCAGGGGAAGAATAATCACCAATGCAGGTGGTGTTCAAATTGCCGTACATGTCTATCTGGGCAGCCCCAAGTATGGCAATTACTTTTTTTCCTGTTATGGGGTTCTGCATTGTGGCAAAGGCATCTGTAAGCTTTGAATTTGCAGCTGCCCAGTACATGATCCTGGGGTCTGCAACAGCAAAGGGCAGTTCTTCCAAAAGGGAATCAATGGCTCCGGTTTCAAAAAAAATCACACTGTCAGGGGCATTAATGTTCTTGGCTGCCATGGCTGCAAGCATGGAAATTCCAGTGCCGCTGAAAACAATATCCCCGTTTTTGATTTCCCTTGCCGCCATAATGGTCATGATTTCCCTGGGGGTATAGGGTTGATGGTTTTTCATGTTAATCCCTTTTCATGTTCACTGAGTATCCAGTCCTTGGATCTGCTTTGATTGCATCAATTCTTTCCTGGCCAACTATTTTTAAAAAACTTTCATGATTTTTTACACCATAAATATATTTGTCCTGATATTTTTTGAACTCATCTGGATTCTTTGCAGCAATGGCAAATTTGCGCAGATACTGAGAATCATAATCATAGTGGCCAAAAACAGCTGAAGGATAAGCACCCAGGGGAGCATGGCATACAGCAGACACATGGATAAAGGGGATCTGATTCAGGTCAGGGTTTTGTCTTAGTTCTTCCTTATCCACAAGCTCCTCACAGGTAACAATAACATTTTTTGATGCTTTTACCTGTTCTATGTCAGCAAAAGTAAGCCCCTGGATACTGCAGGTGCCCATTGCATCGGCTTTTTGAACATGAATAATGGTAATATCAGGGTTGATGGCCGGTACCAGGAGTACCTTGGAGGCACCTGCCCAGTCTCCAAAGGGATTGTCCATTACAGCAAGTTTTTCATCCACTATTTTAGGATCTGATTTTCGTATGGATTTGGAAAATCCCCATTTAGTGAGGATATCTGTTCCAAAACCTGAAAGTGTGGGTAAAAAAGGCAGTCCCATGGAGCCTGCCATAAACCGCAGGCTCATCATATAATTTGAATAATCTTCAACTAAAATTTCATTATTCTGGACAGCCCTTGCAAAACGTATGCAGGTGGGCGCGGCTTTCCCATTTCCAGCATAGGCTATTTCCAGTTTTGAAATACAGCCGGCCCCGATTAGTTCATCTAAGCCTGTGCCATTGGAATGGGCATATAAATGCAGGTCTTTGATATCCTGCCGGATGATCTCATAAACAGCTGCCATGGGGTTCCGGTTCAGGGTAAATCCTCCAATGGATATGTGGGAGCTGTTTTTTACATATTGTTCAATGGCCTGTTTAAGCGGCATTACCTTGTTTAAGTGGTTTGTCATCGTACTTACCTGTTTTTGGTGGTTGGTGTGTCTGGATATAATTTCTGGAGCCCAATGGCAATTATAAATACAATAAAACCTGTTAGGTCTGCCCAGTATTCCGGCCAGAAAAGTCCAAGGGCTGCCAGCCATAAAAGAAGGGTTTCAAAAATTGTAGCCTTTCTAAAAAAATATCTTTCCAGAGCAGATGCAAAGGCAATGAGGCCCAGGGTCGTGAATATCATGGTTGAGATTACTTCCCAATGGAAAAGTTCATAATTATTCCCCATGCCTAAAAGAGGCCTATATGCCATGATAATGGGGATGATATAAAGCCCTTTTGCAAGTTTCCATGAGGTTAAAGCAGTCTTCATGGGATTGGCCTTTGCAATCCCTGCTCCGGCAAAACTGGCAAGGCTGACAGGTGGGGTTACGTTGGCATCCTGGGAATACCAGAACACGATCATATGGGCGACCATGATGGGAACCCCCATATCCAGCAGGGCAGGACCTGCCAGGGTGGCCAGGACAATATAGGAGGCAGTAACGGGAAGACCCATGCCAAGAACCAGGGAAGCACCCCCGATGAGTAGAATGGCAAGCACCTTTATGCCATAGCTCAGTTCAAGCACCAGGCTTGAGAATTTAAGGCCCATTCCAGTGAGGCTTACCATGCCCACAATGATTCCTGCGGCTGCACATGCAATTGAAACCATGACAGCATTCTTGGCCCCGTTTTCCAGGGCTTTGATAATGGATTTGAACTGGTCCAGACAGAACCGGCCCAGGCTGATTCTAGTGGGGCCGTTTATAGTCCAGCGCACGGAATTTGCAATTATGCTGATGAAAAGTGTGGAAACCACGGCAACAAATCCAGCCATCATGGGGGAATAATTGGACATAAGGACATAGATCAGTATCAGAACCGGGATAATAAAGTGGAGACCGTTTTTGATTACATTTAAAAGTTTTGGCAGATTTTCCCTGGGCTGGCCCTTTAACCCGTATTTCTGGGCTTCATAATGGACAAAAAGTATAACCGTAACATAATACATGATGGCCGGTACCAAGGCCACTTTTATGATGGTCAGATAGCTGGTGTTTGTGAACTCAGCCATTAAAAAAGCTCCTGCCCCCATTATGGGCGGCATGAGCTGCCCACCCGTGGATGCAACGGCCTCAACAGCGCCTGCCACATGGGGGCGGTACCCGACTTTTTTCATCATGGGTATGGTAAAGGAGCCTGTGGCAACAACATTGCCCACTGCAGAACCTGAGACTGACCCCATGAATCCCGAGGCAACCACTGCTGCCTTTGCAGGGCCCCCGGAAAAACGTCCGGTAAGGGCATAGGCCATGTCAATGAAAAATGCTCCTCCTCCGGTGGTTTCCAGGATGGCACCGAAAAGGACAAAAACAAAAACAAAGGTGGCTGCCACACCAATGGGCAGCCCGAAAATCCCTTCCGTGGTCAGCCACAGGGTGGTTGATATTCTTTCAATGCTGTATCCTTTGTGGATGATGAGTTCAGGCATATACTGCCCAAATATGGCATAGGCAATACTGGCAGCGCAGATTCCTGTCATCACAAGACCGATGACCCTGCGGCAGGCTTCCAGCACCAGAAGGGTTCCAATGATACTGACAACCTTGTCCTGGACAAGCCAGTCTCCCTGACGTTCAAAGATTTCCATAAGGTTATTGCAGATATAAAAGGTGCAGTATATTGACAGGCCAACAAGAACCCAGTCCATAAAGAGCCAGAAGGAAAATTTATCTTTTCTGGCTTTTAAAAAAGCAGGTTTCAGTAAAAAGGTCAGACTCAAAATGGCTCCCAGATGGATGGACCGCTGAACCAGGGCAGTCAGAGCTGCCACTCCGGCGGTATAGAGCTGGTAAAGGCTCAGGCTCACGGCAATTGCCATGATGACCCATGCGGTTACTTTCATAAGGGTTTGATTGGCATCTGCCAGATCAAAATTTTCTAGGGAATCCTTTTCCTGTATGGATGTGTCTTTGTCAGCCATTGTGTTCCTCTGAATATATTGATTTTACCTTACTTGTTTTGTTTTGCTTGTTTAACAATACCTGTTCTGCCTGGTTGGCGTTCTTGTTATTCTGGTATCTTGATAGTACAGGAATTTGCATTTAGCCTTGAGCCATCAGGCTTTAGCGAACAGCCAACAGCTGACGGCTGAAAGCTCAAGCCATAGCGCTCTAAATTCAGGGATTGCCATATTTGATAAAGCATGCTCCTGGGTCTCCCGGAAAATTGTACTGCCTTGTGGGCAATTGTATCAGAAAGATTAAATTTCTGATCCCTCCATATAATTGTATGATCAACCCCGGGGCTTCCCACCCTTAATATGAAATCACCGGTTGGCATGTGCATATCTTTAATCACTTCATAGATTCCTTCTGTGACCATATGACCTATTCCCGGCATTTTACCCATTCCAGCGCCGAATTTCTCATACCGCTCTTCTTCAATAAAGATTGTACCTGTTTTGTCCATGCTGTGCTCTTCCCAGATGGGGGCATTTTCAACCGAGTGATAATAGTGAATGGTAAAACGCTCTCCAGGTTTAAGGGGAAGGATAAGCACAGGTTTTTTTTCTTTTACCAGGGTAATCCGAAGTTCCAGGTCCCCCGGGGTCAGCCAGGCAGTCAGGATCAGTGATAAAACCAGGCCAAGCACGCAAACTATTATAATTGAGCCTGACCTGGTCATTTGTTCTCCTTAGGGAATCAGCCTTGCCGGCACATCAATACCTTTTTCTTTCAAGTATTTAATGGTTCCCGGGTGAAGGGGAATTGCTGAATATTTCACAGTATTTTCAGGGGTGGTATAGGCAGCAGATGGATGAATTTTCATAAGATATTCATTGTTTTCAAACAATGCTTTTGCAAGTTTGTATACAAGGTCAGTGTCAAGTGATTTCTGACAGATCATAACATTCCAGACACCAATGGTGGGGACGGGTTTATCAACCCCTCTGTAAATTCCTCCGGCAAGCTCCACGGAAGCGTAGGTGGATTTGGAGGCAAGTATTTTTTTTGCCTGGGCAGAAGTAAAGGGAAGAATATTGATATCATGGGTGGTGGACAGATCAAGAATAGAACTTGTACCCGGTCCAACCGACCATACACCTACCTGGATCGTATTGTCCCGCAAGGCATTGGCAGTCTCGGTAAATGACAGACGACTGTCCTTGAATGATGTTAAAGGGATTTCAAGGGCATTTAACACGGCTTCGGCCATGAAGTTTGTTCCGCTTCCAGGGCTTCCAGTGCTGACGTTTTTTCCCTGCATCTCCTCAATATTGGTAATTCCGCTTTTTTTAAGGGCAACGACCTGGAGCAGATTGGGGTACATGATGGCCATGGAAAGAATATTATGTTTTTTGCCTTTGAATTTTGAGAGGCCATTGTAACCGGCAACGGCAACATCGCCCATTACCTCTCCAATAACGGTTTCACCCTTGTGGGCAAGTTTGACATTTTCAACGCTGGCCCCGGTAACTTCTGCAACCGCTTTTACACCTTTAACGTTTTTAGACCATATTTCAGCCACGCCGCCGCCATAGGGATAATAGATACCGCCGGTTCCGCCGGTTCCTATACTGATAAAGGTGGTTTTGCCAATTGCATTTCCTGTAAAAACCAGGGCTGAAATTAAAATGGACAAGATGATTATTTTTCGCTTCATTGGGTTTTTCTCCTTATCTGGAATTGAAATTATTTGCTCATTGTTTTGATGAAAATGTCTATTTTCCCGGGGGAGCCGCTCACACCCTTGACAGGATAGGTGAATTTGGCAGTTTCTCCTGGTTTAATAAGGCCTTTTTTGGTTTTCCGGGGAAGGAGTCCACCAACACCTTTGCCGTTTTCCAGAAAAATATTCACCTTGAAACGCTGGTCTTCATTGCTGATGTTTTTCACCGCCACATTAAAATGAAGGGTTTCTGCTCCTTCCCATTTTTTCAGAACACATGTGAAACTTTCCAAAGAAGCTTCAGGAGCGATTGTCTTGTTTATGTCAGAACTATTTGCACAGGGGAAAATTTCACCTGCCTGGGCCAATGCAATACCTCCAGTCAGGGTAATCAACCCTGCTGCAAAAATAAGTAATAACCATGAAAATTTAATTTTACTTTGATTCATAAGACTCTCCCTTTTAAAATTAATGGATTTAAAGTGCCCTGGTGTTACGGTTTATACCCTAATAAACTTTTTATCACTTTTCTTTTTATCGCTTTTTATCAAATGCAATCATGGTACCAAAGAACACACATATTTTTTATTGTATTATTTTAGATAGTTAGTGATAGACAAGGGGTGACTGGCATGAAAAACGTAAAAAACGTGCGATTTTGACCCATATTTTTGTGCGGAATACGCACTATTGTACGATTCTTCCGGGGAGTTGGTTTTGATTCTGACTGTTGCATGTGACCTTCTTTTTGTAGGTTAAATTTTCCGATTCAACCATACATGGAAGGTGTTCAATTGTTTACAAGATAAAATCACTCCCCCCAAATCCGTTATAATCAGGATTTTTCTTTCTTAAAATATGATTCATACATAAACACTGTTGATATTGTTACATGTGTGGTTCCAATTACGTGTACAGTGGAAAAACAATGCGGTAGTATTTCAACAAACATCCGCAGGAAAATAAAAAATGCAGTTGAGGATAGCGATACGTTGCCTTCAAAATTTATCAAAGACATCTTAAAATATTTATAGGTCTACAACACCATATTGACTCTGTTTCTCCAGTTATAACAAACCTGCCATTTTTTGTATGTTGTACTGAACGACCCTATTCATCATCTGAACTGCCAACAGTAGTTTCAATTTGGTCTAACATTCACTTCTACGCTGTCATAATAGATATCATCCATAGTTATAACGCCATCCATAACCATGTCAACAGCGAAATAAAATGTGTATGTTCCTTCTGCCAGATTTGAAAAATTCAAGACTTCCAGTGAAGATACATCGAATAAGCCCCCTTGGTGGACATAAGACAGCCCGGGCTGCCATCCAAGTGCTAAATTATAATTAAACCACTTCCCGGAGGGTAATTGAGCCAGTACCCACCAGTCTGCATTTTCTCCTAAAAGGTCCCCGGAATCGAGATCTATTTTTACGGAAAGGGCATCACCCGGTGCTATTGTCACGGGTCCATCCGAAGCGTTGGCTTTAATGTCAAGGTATTTGTAAAGTTTTACATCATCAAATAATGCTTTTACAGAAACAGCGCTTCCATCCTCCGGATAAATTCGTGTGGTAAGACTTTGATAGGAAAGGTATGGCGTATATACCGGGGTCTGTATCTGATAAATAATTTCCTCATCATCGCAGCGGAAAATAAGTTGAGATCCGCTCAGTTC
>JAOZST010000229.1:0-5035 GCA_029939535.1 Desulfobacteraceae bacterium
TCATGTCCAGGTCCTTTTCCGACCTGATCTTTCCCCTTCCCATGTAATGCAGACGACCTTCTCCATCCATTTTTGTCTCATCACAGACCGGGGACATGCCATAGATATCCTGGAACCCGATGGCATCAAATCCAATGCCCTGGGCAAATTCTGCCTCATCCATGTTTGTTCCTCCCATGGCCTGGACCAGCTTCTGTCGGATACCCGGGTCAACCCAGTCTGCAAAGGGCACCTGATCTGGTTCTTCAAGGTTCAGGGCTTTCATGAATCTCTGTTTTGGGGTCATCAGCTTTATTCTCCTCTTCTTTATTGTTTTTCAGGATTTGCTCTGTCTGTACAGGCAGTTTTTCAGGGTGCATTGCCTGCATTTGTTTGTATTTGTTTTTTCCATGGGATTTTGAGTTATGGGAATCCAGCAGGAAACGGTTTTATAGGGCAGAAAGACATTGCTTTCACTCAGGGTTATGCCAAGGGAATCCGGGGAGAGCAGATCAAAGAGAATTTTTTGATCAGTCAGGGATGTTTCTTCACACCCTGGCTCCCAGCGGCATCCAGGGTAAAACCCTGATAATCCAAGTTTATCTGTTATCCTTTTGTAGGCAGAACTGCTCACTCCATCCAGAATTGCCAGGCCAGCGGCATCCAGAAAAAAAGCATTTAGAAAATTATTGCTTTTGTTAAGTGATGCTGCCTCATTTTCAATCCTCGGCCCAATGGTGCATATCAGGGCTACCACTCCCAGCACTTTGGATGAAATAGAAACAGGACATTCAATGCTTGCCTTGGCCAATTGCATGGAATGTCCATTTTTATGGTGAAGAACCGGAAAACTTGAATAGCAATAGGATGGTTTGGCAAGGGTAACGGCCTTGTCAAGCATGCTCTGGGCCAGGGAGGCTTTTTTTGTGTCAAGAGTATATCCATTACCGCCTGAATATCTGGCAACTTGGTCAATGGACAAATTGAATTCTTTAATATCTGGCTCAACAATAGCTTCTTTTATAATCATATTTTTCTGGTGCATTTGTATTGTTCCAATTATCGTTCCAATCTTTTAACTTAAACGTTTAAGATAAAATCAGGCAAACCAGATGAATTGTCAAGAAAAAAGATCAATAAACCCATTATAAACCAATCAGGCCAGCTTTTTCCAAATTGCTTGACACCCAGGCTGGTTAATTTTATAGGGTAATAGATTTATTATATAAAGGGATCGAAAAAATATTTTTATCAATATTTATCATTTATCAGGGCAGGCAATGTTATGGAAAAATGGACTGAAACCCAGAGGAACCGTTTAATAGAGTTGAATGCTGAGACTCAAAAGCTGGAACAGGAGTTTGAGGATGAAACAAAGAGGAACCAGGCCTTTCAGAAGCTGATAAACTCTTTGGTCAAAACACAAAAACTAAAATTGGAAACAATGCGCAACAATGAAAGACGTCCAGGTCTTTGCCGTCTTTCGGACAAACTTGTGGAAACCTTAACCTCAAAGGGATTTGTCCAGGTTACCACTCCCACAATGATGGCCAAAAGCCTTCTTGAAAAAATGTCCGTTACAGATTCCCACCCCCTTACAAAACAGATTTTCTGGGTTGACTCCAATCGTTGCCTGCGTCCCATGCTTGCGCCCCATCTTTATTACATAATGAAAGATCTGCTTCGAATCTGGGAAAAACCCATTGGGATATTTGAACTTGGATCATGTTTTCGGAAAGAATCCGAAGGAGCCCGACATACCAGTGAATTTACCATGTTAAATGTCTGCGAATTTGGCCTGCCCATGGAGGACCGCCAATCCAGGCTGGAAGAATTGGCCGGGCTTGTAATGAAAACCTCAGGCATTGACGACTATGAACTGGAAACCGAAGAATCTACTGTCTACGGCAGTACCATTGATGTGGTTGGTCTTGAGCCCCAGGACCTGGAACTGGGGTCAGGTGCCATGGGGCCCCATCCCCTGGATGATGCCTGGAAAATAAATGAGACCTGGGTGGGAATCGGATTCGGTGTTGAGAGGCTGTTGATGGCAAAAGAGAAAAACACTGCCCTGGGAAGATATACCAAAAGCCTGACCTGGCTTGATGGTGTCCGCCTTAACCTATGATTTAATAGTATAGGAATTTGTATTTAGCCGTTAGCTGACAGCTAATGCCTGAATGCTAAAAGCCCGCGCAATAGCGCGTTAATTTTATTTTACAGGAGAATATATTGTTAATAGCCATTGTTGGCGGCGGACTCCAGGGTGTGGAAGTTGCCTATCTGTCAAAAAAAGCGGGCTGGGAAGTCATGGTGATGGATAAAAAATCTGATCCTCCGGCAAAGGGACTTGCCCATGACTTTGTCCAGGTAGATATCTGTGAAATAGACCAGGCATCTGAGTACCTTGAAAAGGCTGATTTGGTTCTGCCGGCCCTGGAAAATGATGGGGCATTGGAAGCACTTGATCTTTGGCAGAAAACTTCAAACACACCCATGTGCTTTGATATGGATGCATATGCCCTTTCCTCATCAAAACAAAGATCAAATAACCTGTTCACACGAATGAATATTCCAAAACCCCTGGACTGGCCCGAATGCGGTTTTCCTGTTGTAATAAAGCCAAGCACTGGGAGCGGCAGCCTTGGGGTGCGTATCATATCTTCCAAGGATGAGTGGATAAAGGATGAATGGAAAAGAGATGAGTGGATAAATGATGAATGTATAGGCGATGAATGGGCAAAAGATCGGGTAAAGGATCAGCTGGTACAGGGCCAGTTATCAAAAGACCAATTCTTAAAAAAGCAATTCTTAAAAGACCAATCCGTAAAAGAACTATACGTTGTGGAAGAGTATATAAATGGCCCTTCTTATTCCCTGGAGATAATTGGTAGCCCTGGAAGGTATAAAACCCTGCAGGTTACCCAGCTTTATATGGATGTGGATTATGATTGTAAAAGGGTTATAGTACCTGCTGAAATTGAAGCAAAACTGGTCAAGAATTTTGAGCAGTCAGCAAAAATCATTGCCCGGGAAATGAAACTAACAGGCATTATGGATTTTGAGGTCATTCTGCATAAGGGGGAGATGAAAATGCTTGAAATAGATGCCAGGTTCCCCAGCCAGACTCCCATGGCAGTTTTTGCATCCACAGGCATGAACATGGTTGAAATACTGGCAGACCAGTTTCTGAAAAGAAAAATGAATTATGACCCAGAACCTATATTAGATCAGGCATTAGATCCGACATTAAATCAGGCACAAGTCCAGGCGCCGGAGCATGCAATTATAGAGCATATTTTTGTAAGCCCCAGGGGAATTGAGATCAGGGGAGAAAATATCATGAAATTTTGCGGTCCCCTGCACATGGAGACTGGGTTTTTTGGAGCTGATGAGGCTGTAACAAGCTTTGTACCAGGCGAAAGTACATGGGTGGCCACAATGATTATAAAGGGGAAAACCAGCAAGAAAGCCTGGTACAAAAGGAAACAGATTTTAGATGATCTGGGCATTCAATTGAATCTGCCCCTTTTGCCGGATATAGACCCATATGGTAGCACTTGATGATTTTCCAGGTCTTCCTTCTTCCCTTCAGGGCTTGCTTGGATATATTCTATAAGACATACCCCTTTTGAGTAAACCCGCAGGTATTTCTAATGATTAATTCCGCTTCCATCACTATTTTATTGCTGATGCCGGACCGGTTTTTATCTTTTATCTTGTTGATGAGCAGCTCCGCACCGGTCAGGCCCATATTGTATTGATTCTGGCTGACAGTGGTCAGTTCTATACCTGCAAGGGAAGATATGCTGATATCATCAAATCCAATGATTGCAAGGTCTTCGGGGATTTTGAGGCCCGCTTCAAATGCAGCTTCCCGTACACCAAGGGCCATGTTATCTCCCTGAATTAAAAAGGCAGTGGGTCTGTTTTTCCGGGCAAGTATTTTTTGGGCAGCCTGGTATGCACTGGTTTTGGAATATCCGCATTCAACAAATAGATCCGGCCGGATACTGATACCAAATTCAGTTAGGGCATCTTTTGCACCCTCTGTTCGCAAAATTGCGGTGGAGGCTTTCATGTCTCCTGCAATAATTGCTATTTTTTTATGGCCCATCCTGCATAAATGAGTGGCCGCCTTATGGGAACCACCGTAATTGTCCAGGGAAACTGAGTCTATCTTGCTGGTTTTCCTGGGATCAAGGATAAGGCGGTTGACAAGGACATAGGGCATTTGCATTTCATTCAATAGATCAATGTTGGGGTCATCCTGGAGAGCTGTTGACAGGATAATGCCGTCAGCTCCCCTGGATATGAGCATTTTAATAATTCTTGTTTCATTTTCAATCTTGTGATTGGCATTGAAAAGCATCATTGTATAACCCAGTTCATTGGCTTTTTCCTGTACCCCCAAGGCAAGTTCAGGATAAAAGGGGTCAGCAATACTGGATACGATTAATCCAATTGCCAGGCTTTGTCTGCTTACCAGGCCCTTGGCAAAATAATTGGGCTGGTATCCCATTTCCCTGGCCATGTTCACAATTTTTCCTTTTACAACCTTGCCAACTCCCGGCTTATCGTTAAGGGCATTGGAAACGGTTGTGGTGGAAACCTGTAATTGTCTGGCAATATCTTTAATGGTTATTTTGGTCATATTTTTGTCAGCCTGGAAAAATATTGGTACATTTTATAGGGTCCAGCCCCGGATTTCATAATATTCAGCCAGCATGGTTTCATACTCTTCATGGGTTAATTCAGCGCCCGTGTCTGTAAGTTTATTAAACAGACCCTTTGACAGCCGGTCATCATCGCTGGTTAATCCTTCCTGGATATTGAATTTTCTTATTTCCCCGGCAATATTTCCTGCCTTTTCCTGGAGTGAGGCTTGATCGGAGTCCATGCCGGTTAAAGAATGGATCATGACTGCCAGTTCTTCCCAGGTATAGAAATCCCTGAAAAAACGACAGAGAACCATGGTATCAAATATGGCCAGACGGTCTTCAAAGTCAATGAGAAGTTCGGCCTTTCCCTCAATGACATCCAGGGGACTCATGCC
>JAOZST010000230.1:0-4997 GCA_029939535.1 Desulfobacteraceae bacterium
CAGGCTGGTTTCCTCTTTTTAAATCAGGCAGTGATTCATTCTGGACGGTTTTTCTGGAGTATGAGGATGTCCTGCTTGACCATGAAGAAAAAACTAAAAAACAGCAAATCCCAGAGCTTGATACTAGTCAAAAACTACTGCTGGACAAACTTTTTGAAATCAGGCGTACCCTTGCGGAAAAAGAAGGGATTCCGGTTTTTATCATCGCTTCCAATAAACAGCTTTCAGACGTTGCAGTGAAAATGCCCAAAACCCATGATCAGCTCAAAAATATCAACGGGTTTGGCGCAAGAAAGATTAAAAAATATGGCAATGCAATTATAGAGCTTGTGAAGGCATTTGACCAAAAAGAAGATGCTGGGAAAACCAGGGCAGAGGATGTGGCCAAATGAGCAGATCCTATCCTTTGTTTGAACATTGGTATAAAACCCTGGACTGGATACTTTCCTGCGTTGAAAAGTTTCCGAAAAACGTAAGGTTTTCCTTGGCTTCAAGGATGGCAGACCTTGCCCTTGGGGCCATGGAATTGATTATAGAGGCCATTTATTCAAAGGACCGGGTCAATATCCTCAATGACCTGAATCTTAATTTTGAAAAACTGAGGGTGCTTTTCAGGATTTCCCATGACAGGCAGTATATTTCCACAAGACCATTGAACGGGCTCAGAAATTTATGCGGAAACGGCCCTGGTATGTGAAAATTGATATTGAACAATACTTTGCTTCAATGGATCATTCAATTCTCACTCAGCTGATCCGGAAAAAGGTTAAAGATAAAGGCATGCTTTTTTTAATCCAGAAGATTATAAACCGATCAGGGGCCAGGGGAAAAGGGCTTCCCATTGGAAATCTGACCAGCCAGTTTTTTGCCAATGTATACCTGGATGTTTTTGACCATTTTGCAAATATCCGTTATGGGCAGAATCCGGGTGCCCGGGTCAAAACAGCGGTTCCAATCGCGTGAACCGCGGCGGCAGCTGGAACAACAACCCCGGGAACCTCCGGTGCGCCAACCGCAACAGGAACAATCCCGGCAACGCCAACAGCAACCTGGGCTTCCGCCTCATCAATACAGGGGGAATGCAGAATCTTTGTTTCACCACGGTGGCAGGGACCGTCAGCCTCCTGTCCAGACCCGGGCATCCCTGGGGACAAAAAGCCCCCTAAACAAAGCAGGGCAAAAGAGGGCTGCCTTGGCAGTGCTCTTTTGCCCGGACTTCTCACAGGGCAGCCGTGTCCTTTAGAAACCCGCTGGCATATTTATGGAGGACGCTTCTGATTAAAGTCTGGTAGGGGATGCCTTCCCGGGCAGCCCGCCTTTTTAAAGCAGCAAGGTCATTGTCGGCAATCCTTATATTTATTTTTTGATTTTTTTTTATTGTATTCCGGGCAATGGTCTGGAAATCAACTTTGGTTTGAGAAGAGATAAGTTTGCCACTTTCATAGGCTTCCAGAATTTCTGATTCATATTCATCAAATATTATTTTTTTAGTCATTTTTCCCTCCAAAATATTTTCTGGTGGCTTTTCTGCTTGGAATGATTGTTTTAAGAAAATAAATATTTTTGTCTATTACGTAGGGGACTAAATAGGCATATCCTTCAACATCAATTACCATGATTTTTTGATTAGGGTATTTCTCTTTATTGGGATGATCTGTATTGATAACAACGGCCCCTGCTTCAATCTTTTGTACAATTTCCTCAAAAGTGACACCTCTTTCTTTTGCAAGGATTTCATTTTTTTCTGCATTCCATTTAAAGCGTATCATATGTAGAATATATGACAAAGCAGAGACGTTGTCAATTAAAACACCATTAATACGTCAATGCACTGGCTTTGGAAGATCCTTTAACCGGCATGGTGTTTGTGCGGATAGCACCCATGAAAAAGTCATTTAATTTTTTGGTTGTGGATCAAGTCTTTGTATCCATCCTTTCTTTTTTCAGTTTATTGGAAAGAAGCTTTAACCCCTTGGGAGAATAAAGACCCTGACAGGAAGCATAGGTGATGGGACAGCGATTCACAGGGCTTCCTTGATTGTCACGGCTCCCACAGTATCGGCTCCTGCAAGGACTATCTGGCTGAATTTGTCATCCCTGTCAAGTTTGTTCTGCCGGAGCATGGCTTCAAGCTGATACCCTTCAGACAAAAGCCCGTCAAAAAAAGGGGGAAAAGTATCAAATTCATATTGTTGTCGGTCAAGGGGCATGGTCAGGGATATGGGGTACCCTTTATAGGCAGAATCATATACAAACCGGTATTGTCGGCCAACTTTGATCTCCATTAATTTGCCGGCAATTGTATTTTGGAATTTGATAATTTTATATTCATTTTATTCCCTGTTTATAGGGAAAATGATCATAAATCCAGTCCAGGAATCTTTTGTATGTGGCCTGCCATATTTTTGAGTCCCCAGGGGTTAGATACCTGAGATTCCCAGGAATCTGGCTGGAACGAATTCGTTTTAAATGTTTTAGCAGATGATCTTTTCTGGCCTTTCCCACCTGCTCGGGGGTGTCATTGTGCAAAAGATCAGATCAATTTGTCAGGTCTTCTTTGATGGCCAGGACTTCCGCCTCATCAGGACAGATTAAATGGAAAATTGCCAAGAGACTAAATCAAAGGAGTGTTATAAAATGATAAAAAAACAAGTTTTTCCAGGTGTTCTTGATTTGACTGGCTGGATTGGCTATGGGCGGTTCATGGTTTTTTTGTTGTCCCTTAAACATAGCCCGGACCATACAAAGACATTTATTTTATTCTTTTTGAATCTGTGGGTGTATCAATCACAACAATTGACTTATTAAATTTGATAAGTTATTATTTGTAATAATGTGGCATATATTTGAACATAAGGATATTGCAAAGCAATGCAAAAAAGTTCCGCCCCAGGTATTGAGCAAATACGAATTGTGGAAGAACCTTGTTTTCAGACATGGCCCCGATATTTTGAAAGAATTTCCCGGATTTAATGATGAAAAATTAAAAGGGAAAAGAAAAGATCAGCGATCGTCAAGACTGAGTTTGAAATACAGGGTGGTTTATTCGATCAATGATGAAGAGATTTTTATTTACGTATTGGAAATAACGCCCCATAAGTATTAGGATCAGGAGGGTAGTGTTTTGGAAAAAAAATTTATTCCAGCCCAGAAACATGCAGTAGTTACAACAGGTGATGTTATCCGTATGCTCAGGGAACTGAAGGGATGGACCCAGGAAAAACTGGCAGCAGTTTCCAATGTTAATGCTAAGAATATCAGCCTGCTTGAAAACAACAAAGTGGATATCGGCAAAAAAAGGGCAGAACAGATTGCAAATGCCTTTGGTGTTCATCCTTCCATTATTATGTTTCCAGAATATGAGGCAGAACTAATTCAAATGGTTGCATAAAAAACATCCTGTTTTTTTATTCAAAACCTTTATCATCAACAGGTCTGGAGTTGGTTCCGGCTCCCGGTGATCCTGCGCTGTCTGCCGGCAAGGGGAATTCCTTGTCAGCCTTACAGGAACTGGGTCTGGTACAACAGGCTCGGTTTTGTTTTTTTTGTCTCTCTGGCACCCTTGGAGAGGATTTGGGTTCCCTGTTTCGGGACTATTCTTTTCCAGGACGATTTCTTTTCTCAGGCCCCAGGGTTAGATGTCTGAGAGCCCCAGGAATCTGGAACGAATTCGTTTTAAATGTTTTAGCAGATGGTCTTTTCTGGCTTTTCCCACCTGCTCAGGGGTGTTATTGTGCAAAAGATCAGATAAATCAGTTAGGTCTTCCTTGATTGCCAGGACTTCCTGGTTCCATCCTTTATTGTCCATTTTCAGCATATTAAAATACCACAGCCGGAAGGTAAGGGAATAGAGACGGTCCGACATTTCAATTAAAAAAGGGTTGGCGGCTGCCTCGTAAAAAAGTTGTTTAATACCCATGTCCAGGGTGGCAAGGGCCCGGGGATCCTTGTGGTCAAGCTGTTGTTCGCAGAGAATCAAAAATTCGTCCAGTTGGTTGAAATGGATTTTAGTAAATCTTTGGGCCGCCATTGTTCCAATTACGGCTTCCAGCTCTAACCGGGCCTGGAAAACGTTGGTAATGGTGTTAAGTTCCAGTTCCATGACCAGGATGCCTGTCCTGGGCAGGATTTTGATCAAATGTTCCCATTCAAGTCGGAACAGCACGGTCCTAAGCGGGGTTCGGCTGACGCCAAATTCCTTTGCCAGGGCCTGCTCCTTGAGGATATGACCGGGATCATATTCAAGATAAATAATCCTTTCCCTGAGCTTGTTGTAAATTTCCTGATTCATAAATAAAGGTTCATAAGTAAAGATAGTATTGCGTTAAAAATTATTAAATTCTTTTGGTATACCTTAATAATATATAGTTATTATTTTTGCAATAAATCCTGGGAAAAGTTTTGTAGAATAGTAAAATTCAATGGAATTTTTCGTTGACAACAAAAATTTCTTTGGTATACCATAGAAACATCATAGAAATTTTAAGCAGAATGGATTCATGGAACTGCTTTATAGTATAATTGAAAAAACAGACTATTAATTGATCAGGAGGAAGAATGGAAGATAAAAATTTTGACATTATTATTATGGGTGGTGGAATTATGGGTTCCTCCACAGCATATCATCTTATGATGGAGGATTCCTCTTTAAAGGTAATGGTTATTGAAAAAGATTTGAGTTATGAAAAAGCCTCCACAGCTCTCTCCATGGTGAATGCACGCATTCAGTTCAGTTTAAAGGAGAATGTCCGGGTTTCCCAATATGCCTTTAAAATACTGGAGAATTTCGAAGAAGAGATGGCGGTTGATGGAAAAAAACCTGCAATTTTTTATCGAAGGGAAGGCAATTTGTTTCTTTATGATGAAAAAAACGAACATAGTGCCCGAAAAGCATTTAATATGCAGAAAGAGCTGGGATGTGCCATTGAATGGTGGTCGCCAAAAAAAATTAAGGAAAGATACCCCATTTACGAAAATATAGACAATATTGTTGGAGG
>JAOZST010000231.1:0-4964 GCA_029939535.1 Desulfobacteraceae bacterium
GATTACCTTTTCGATGATGGCATCGGAAAAAGTGGTGATCAGTCGGGTGATGTATCCTGCGCTGGCACCGTTCCTGATGGGGTCCAGCAGCATAATTTCAAGTTTGGAATGGATATTTTCAAGGTCCGTCATTTTTTGGGCCGCTTTAATGGATTTGATTAAAAGAAATGTGGACCTGGTCTGGGCGGTAATCAGGTCTTTTTCTGTTAAAATTCCGGATATTTCATTGGATTTTCCATACACGGCCAAATGGCGCTTGTCCTTTTGAATCATGACCAAAAAGGCTTCAAATACCTGGCTGTCCGAGGAGATAGAGATTACGGGTGAGGACATAATCTCAGAAACAGGCGTTAACGGGGAAATATTTTTGGCCAGCACCTTTGTCCTCAGGTCAGCATCGGTTACAATCCCCTGGATTTTGTGGGTATCGGATTTAACCAGAATAGCACTGGAATTGTGTTTACTCATTTTTAAGGAGGCTTTATGAATAGTGGTAAGATGTGTGCAGGTGGCAATGTTGGGTCTGAAAATAGCAGAAATGGGCTGATTGAAAAATGGCAGGCTCAAGGATGTGCCCAAAACTTGCCTGGCAATAATATTTGCAAAGGTTTTGTTGATCATGCATTTGCCAAATTCACTGGTAAAATATTCTAGAAATTTTTTGTTTTTTTTGCACAAGACTGCAAAAGAGACGGTATCAATTGTTAAAAAAACAGTTTCTTCAAGTGGACTCAGGGTGTGGATGGCAATTCCGTTGTTAAACAAGATTGAAAGACCGCCAAAGCAATCCCCCGGCAAAAGTGTTCCTTTTAAGGGGTGGGTGTTGTCCTGTTCAAAATAATAGGCAACCGATCCCTTTGAAAGAATAAATAGTTTTTCAACCTGGGAGATTTCCTGGATAAATACGGGGCTGCCTTTTTCGTATTTTTCATAGGAAAAGGCGTTGTAAAGTTCTTGTTCCTCAGATTTGGACAAGGTTGAAAAAACAAATCCAGCTGTTTTTTTTTCTGATCCCAAAGACACGGTATCAACTCCTTAGGTTTGCCGGTTTAAACAGATCTGTATCGATTTCATAGATATGGGTTTTCTCAAGTTTGAAAAGTTTTGCAATGAGAAACCCTGGAAATATAGATTTTCTGGTGTTAAAATACCTGGCTTCTTTGTTGTATAGATGACTGTGGTAAAAAATCGTAATTTCAAGGTTATCAAATTTTTTTCCGAGATCCATCAAGGCCTGGGAGTTCTTTAGTTTTTTTTCTTTTTTGAGTTCAATGATAAGGCTGATAATTTCCTGACTCAGTTGGATCTGGGATTCTTCAAAGGCCCGGATCAATTCTTTTTCCAGGGGGGTTGTTACGGAATTGATCCTGGCTAATATCGTTTTGGTTTTAAGGGCAGCCTGCTCCAGTTGCTCCAGTTGCTCCAGTTTTTCCTGATTCAGGTGGGCCTGATTTGAATTGTTCGGGTCCATATTGTTAAAAGAATCTGTTTTACGGACCATGGCCATCAGGTCAGGGAGAAGGTCCAGTTGCTTTTGGCATTCAACGGTCACCAATATTTTGGCATCCCTTGCCCTGTTCTGGGCTCGGTATAGACTGCTGTATCCGCCCAAAATAATACTGAAAAGGATAATACCGAAAAATACAGCACTGAAGATAGAAAGTGAAAGCAACGGTCTTTTCATGGTGAGCTTCTCCCGTTTAAGATTATTGTCTGTAGTCTATCATTTACCAATTCAATTGAGCAACATTTTTCCCCTATACAATTATTTTACCTGTGCGGTCAGCTTTTAGCCATTAGCATTTAGCTGTTAGGCTTTTAGCTAACCACTAATGGCTAACAGCTTAATATTTTAATCTGGCATAATAGGTTCTCTGGGATGCCTTAACAGCATCTTTCAAGGTCAATATGCCGTTGCTGTTTAAAATAGGGATCAGCCGTTTAAAAATTTCAGCCGTAGTGATGGCGTCCCCCAGGGCCGTATGTCTTCCAATAATATTTACGCCCAGGCGTTTGGCTATGTTTTCAATGTCGTGCTGTTCATGAACGGGATGGAGCATGGCTGAGAGTAACAAGGTGTCCAGGGTGGGGTTGTTAAACCGGATACCCGTTGATTTTTCTTTCACTTTTAGCATTTTCATGTCAAAGGCGATGTTATGTCCCAGAAGAACAGTATCAGCAATGAATTGCCTGAATCGAGGCAACACACGTTCAATGGGGTCTTTTTCCATGACCATTTCATAATTAATACCGTGGATCCGATAGGACGCTACGGGAATATCGCGTTTGGGATTCACCAGTTCCTCAAAAACATCCTGGTACACAATTCGGTTGTTCACAATTCTGACCGCACCGATGGAAATAATTTCATCCCCCCCGTCGGGATTTAAGCCGGTGGTTTCCGTATCAAACACCGTATAATTTAATTCTTTCAGGCTGGTATCCAGTAAATTTTTTGACTGGATATCCACACTGAACAAATCAAAATCATAGAATTCAGGTCGGCTTCCTGCCATGACCGGAGCTCTTTTTTTAGAGGGGAGTAGAGATTTTTTCCCTGCCTTTGCAAGGATATTAACTCCGGAACAAGTGTTCTTGTCCTGGGAAACAAATTCAATCCGGGCATTGTTGAATTTAAGGACATAGCCCAATCCGGGAAGGGCATTTATTCGCTGGTGCAAGACAGCGTCAATATCAATCAGCTGACAAACGGTTTCATCCCAGGAAATTGCAAAACCGATGGCCTCGGCCGAGTTGGAAATAACCAGGTTAAATTCTGTCAGTGCCAGGAGCCGGGACAAATTTTGAAATAAAAAGAGAAAGGCCCGGGTCAGGGAATATGCATCTGCAAGAAGCCGTGTATTCCACTGGTCATTGAATATATTGATTCTGATATCGCATTCATGGCCCGTTTTTTTCTGGAGAGTTCGCAGAAAATTTTTAAGATTCAGGGTTGTCAGGGGAAGTTTTGACAAAGAAAGATCACGGATAATGGTGGAAAGATTTAGGAATTGTTTTTCCATGCTTTCAAAATTCCAGGCTGATATTTTGTTTTCCAGGGTGGCCTGGAATTCTGCCAATTGGGTGTCTATAATTTCATATTTTTGAATATCCTGGGAAATATCCTGAACTGCAAGGATAAAACCGGTCATTTCTGTGTATTTGTCCAAAATGGGAATGGCTTCAACACTGATAAGCTTTTCCATATAAATGGGGGTGATAAAAAAAGACCCGACGCTTTCTTTCTGGTTGTTGAGGCGTTCCTGGATTTCATTAAGGGCATGGACAATTAATTGTTTATCAAAGAGGTGGAAAATAGATCTGCCAAGCCCGAGAAAATATTCAGTTCCATGGGCACTTCTCTTGGGGGTAAATAATTTTTTGGCAATGGAATTAAACAGCAGAATCCGTCCGCTTTTGTTGCAGATAATTACCCCCTGGGGCAGTTCGGACATGATTGCCGCAAGAAGGTTCCTTTCCTTTTCAGTCTCCTTTCTGGCGGCCAGAATCTGTTCTGTAATGGTTTTATTTAAGTTTTCAAACATATCGGCAAAATCATTGATCACCCGGGCAAGGGCGATAATATCTTTGCTGCCTTTGATGTTGAGCCGGTGGGACGGATTAGACGCATAGATGACTTCGGCTTCCGCTGACATTCTTTTCAAGGGTCGGATATAGGTGTTGTAGGTAATATCAAAAACCACCCAGAGGGACCCAATCACAAGAAAGACAAGCCATAAAAGCGGGTAAACATCATCTTGCCCAATGGTAATGAGCAGATCTTCCTGACCAGGGCTCAGGCGAAACCAGATAAAGGCCAGAAGACCTGCGGCCATCAAAAAAATACCCAGAGCACTTGCGAACACAAATTTCCAGAATCTATTGGTTTGGGTCATGGGCAAAACCATAGAAGAATTCTGAACCCTAAAATCGGGGTTCAGAATTCTTCTATATTAAAAGTTAGTTATTTTGAGGATGATTATCCCCACCATCCCCAGCCAAAACTGGCAGTAAAAAGAATGCAAAAGACAATGGTTACGATGAGATATTTATCTTCTTGGGCCATTATTTATCCTCCATAAAAGGGTTGAAAAAACAGGGTTATGCATCTGCTTCCTTGGTAACATCCATGAGCTCAATATCGGCACGTCTGATTTGTTCTTCAGAAGTGGTGGACATTTCAGCTTTAAAGCAAAGGGCCCACATCATAACAATTCCCACGATCCACCAGACAATCTGCCATGCCCAGATGGCAGGGAATCCGCAAAAGGTAAAGGCTGAGTTACCCAGCAAAATTCCAGGTCCCAGGGCAAAGAAGTACCAGACTGGAACAATGATTTTCATTCTAGACCGCCATGCTTTACCACTCTCGGTGGGTGCATCAATACTGTTGAGCCATTCTCTGACTTCTTTTTGTCGGTCAATGGTTTCCTGGGAGTCTTTGATCCCTATCCCCCGGCAGCCATAGGCCACAACAAATCCGGCGAAAATGCCCCAGAAGGCGGTGTGCATGGACAGTGGGTATTTCCAGACAAAATAGGTGAGCATATTAACAATAATACCGGCCAAAAGGCCCAGGGCAGCACCTGTGCTGGGAAATTTGAATCCCCAGTGAACACCTACCAGCATCAGGTACATAATGGTGCCGAAGGTGGTGGCAAATCCGCCGATCATAACGATGGCATCCGAGGAGGTCAGGCTGACCACAACCGCGGCAAGTGTCAGTAATGTGGCCATTACTCTATTGGTCCAGATCTGCTCTGAATGGGATCCACCCTGTCTCCTGACATACCGCCACCATACATCGCGCTGGATGATGGTGCCACCGGTTCCGATATAGGGAGCCGAAGTGGAGTGGATAGCGGCAATGGCGCCGAGAAATACAAGGCCAAGAACAGGGCCTGGTAAGAATTTTGTCATGAGTTTGGGGACCACATCGCCGTTGTTGGCAATGATCATCTCTC
>JAOZST010000232.1:0-4955 GCA_029939535.1 Desulfobacteraceae bacterium
CATCCTCTCAGACCAGCTAACCATCGCTGTCTTGGTAGGCTTTTACCCCACCAACAAACTAATGGTCCGCAGACTCATCTCCAAACAATTGCTTTCAAGAAGAGGCAATCTTTCATTAATTAACTTGTGTTAATCAATTTTATCCGGTATTAGCTATCCTTTCAAATAGTTATCCCAGACTCGAAGGTAGATTATCTACGTGTTACTCACCCGTGCGCCACTCTACTCAGGATTGCAAGCAATCCCTTTCTCGTTCGACTTGCATGTGTTAAGCACGCCGCCAGCGTTCATTCTGAGCCAGGATCAAACTCTCCAGTTATAATCCTTTTTCTAAAACTTTTTTGGTCCTGCTCCTTGTTCTACAACAAGAACTGGACCCGCTCATTTCTTCTTCACTGACCAATTTTCAAAGATCAAACTCCTGCCGAAAATCATATCACCTTACTTTCTCCAACAGAACTTGCCTATAATATAGGAAGATTTGATTATTGTCAAACACTTTCTGATTTTTTTTAATATAATTTTTCTACTTTAAAACAAGACCCCCAGGAAGCTTTTCCCCAAATTGTGTATTTTTTTCTTTTAATGCTTTCCTGGTCTTTTCATTTATAATTTTTATTAATGCTTTGTCAGTTCCTATATCCTCCAGCCATTTGCTGATTCCTGAAATTGTTTCAATATCCAGATCCCGAGTTCTGTCACCGGTTTTCCTGGCCATCTCCACCACAAGGTTCTGGACTGGATCTTGTTTTTTCCATTTTTGTTTCATAACCCCACGAATCCACCTCGCTGCCTCTGCCGGTGGAACTACCCTGTCAACAGACCCATATAACAACTCCCGGGAACCGAACCGGGTTAATGCCCAGAACAATCTATTCTGTTTCTTACCGGGTTTGAGCTGCGGCAAAAGAGCTTTGGCCAGTACGGATTTGTCTTTGACAAGCAAACGTTCCATATTGCCCATGGCCATCCAGAGTTCAATCTGCTCCTGGGGAGGAAGCTTATCTTTGTTTGTTTTTGATTTCACAAGGAAATGGGCAGTGTCCTGATAAAATTGTCTTTGCTGCCCGGCTTTCAGGCCGGCTGCAATCCGTCGAATAAAAATCCACCATTCAAGCCTGTTCTGTTGATTTTTTTTAAACTTCAGCCCTGTCAGATAAATTTTCCATAATTTCCTTGCTCTTTCTTCATCAAAAGCATCTCCAAACCCAGGACGCATGCAAAAACCTGTCAAATTCAACCATCTGGACTCATGGTATTCAGAAATTAACCTTGAAGATTCCAAAGATAGAAGTCTGTCAGCAAGGCGCCGTAAAAACGACAAAGGCCAGTTACTTTTAGGTTGTTCCACCATGGATTCTATCTGTTTTACAATCCTCTTTAAATCATTCTCCACAGGGGCTTTCCCGCTGAAGGCCTGACCAGTAAGGTCACACACATCCTCAATCAAAGAATCATCATATACTTCGGTTTCAGTGGATTCAATACCCTCAGGCAGCCCGGAATCTCTAAGCTGAAACTGGAGTTTCCACCGGTGTTTGCTTACAGCTGACTGACAATACATGGCAAGGGTTCCCATTTCGGTATATTCTGCTCCCAGGGCAATGGGTATTGTCTTTTTTTTTCCATTTTTTCCAAACCGTATAACGGTCTGAATAGGCGCCATGGAAGTCAGGGAATCATCAATGGCAATAATACTGCCGGCCCTGTCTCCGGACCGAAAACTCGAACTATAGACATCAAACCCCACCGGCTGATTGGCCCTGACTTCATATTCCATTTCCGGAAGATGAATCACAGAGCCTTCATCCAGCCCTCTTTCAACAATGCAGACGGCTTTGGGCTCATTGCCGGATTTTGAGGAGACCCCAAGATAATAGCTGCGCGGACTTCCACTGCCCACCCTGACTCCCACACCCTGCTTAACAAGGCCATAATAAGAGGCTCCAATTCCCACCGCAAGTTCCGGGCTGGTATTTTCAAGGATCTTGAGCCCTTGTAAATCCAATGATTTAAACCTTCTTTGAATGGCTTGCTTTATGCGGTTCTGTATAAGGTCCGGTTTTAAAGTACCGCCATTAAATAAAATAAAATCCGGTATGGGGATCTCTTTGGAAAGTGCATTTTTTATATTTTGCCGGTGTTTTTCCAAAAATAACAGGATATGCCTGGTAACTGAAGATTCTTTTTCAAAAGGAAGACCAAAATCTGCTATTTCTTTTTCCGTATGGATATCGCGCAGTCCCTCTGTATCTTCATCAGGAAAAAACTTCTCTTTTAAAATTTTTTCAACATCCCCCCGGGTCAGATCTGCCGCAAGGGTTCCTGAAATAAGAGATCTGCCTTCCCCTTTCAGGGTAATCCGTATGCTTTGTTCCCCATGTTCAAGTATTTTTTCTTTGGCTTCCCGGCATCGGTGACACAGAGTCTTCCATTTGTCTGATGTCAGGCTGGTTTTTGATTGAAACTTTGATTCCACAATTTTTGCCAGGGCCAGATCGATATTATCCCCGCCCAGAATCAAATGATCCCCGACAGCAAGCCGTTCAAACCTGGGAGACCCATCCGTGGACTTTACTGTAATCAGGCTGAAATCAGTTGTACCTCCACCAACATCACAGACAAAGATAAGGTCATCCTCTTTAATATATTGCTGCCAGTCTTTTTCATGGAAGATCAGCCAGCTGTAAAAAGCGGCAAGGGGCTCCTCAATGAGGGTTACTGAATCACCAAAACCAGCAGAACGTACAGCTTTCATGGTCAGGTCCCTTGCTTCTTCATTAAAGGAAGCCGGTACTGTTATCACAACAAATTGATTTTCAAGAAATTTATCTTCATCTTTAACAAAATGATTCCAGGCATGGCGTATATGAGTCAGGTATTCAGCCGTTGCAGTTACCGGTGATACTTTTCCAACCCCCTGGGAACCCCAGGGCAGAATCTTAGCTTCCCGATCCACCATTGAATTACACAACCAGCTTTTGGCTGAAGAAACCAGCCTGGAAGGTATTTTAGAGCCATGATCCCGGGCAAAGCTGCCGGCAAACAGATCCTCCCTTTTTTTCCATGGGTGTTTTAATACTTCCTTTGAAATATCATATTCCCCGGGGATATATAAAAAAGAAGGCAAAACAGAATTTTTTGTAAATTCCCCATGCCCTGTCAACTGGGGTATATTAAAAACCTTGATCAGCTTGTTTCTGGGCGGAACTTCCCCTCCTTTTCCAACAGCTTCTCTCAATGCAAAAACATCCACATAGGATGCAGCAGAATTGGTTGTCCCTAAATCTATACCAATGACAAATTGTTTATCCTGAAAATCCAAATCCGCTCCTGAATCACATTAGATTTTGTTATTGTATTTCAACCTCAGCCGGTATCATGATGCTTGAATCCTGGATATCAGAAAGTCTGGGGACTTCGCCTTTACCAGCTTTCCATCCGCGATGTTTTAGAACACCCTCAAAGGGAGGGTCTCCTGCCACATTGCCCACAAGTGTTATGGCATCCATATCAAACCCGGGTTCAATGGTAACCTGTTCACCCTCCTCAGCACCTAATACTGGCTTGGGGTCAATATATTTTTTAATGGCCTTTTTGCAATCCTCCTGGATACTCCTTACTGCAGCGCCTATCTGTTCATCCTCATACAGGCTTAAGTCTTCATCAAAGAAATCAAGGAGCCGGCCTTCCCGCTGAAGAACAGACAAGGTGTGGAGAAATAATCGTCTTTTCCTTTCCTGTTCAATTTTTTGATCCAGAAAATCTTTTTTTGAAGTTCTGCTTTTCTTTCCCCGGGATTTCAATTCATCAACCTGTTTAAAAGTGGTTGACATTGAGAAACCTAAAACCAGCCATAACACCCACCCGCACAAAAGAAAAATACCCAAAGAGACGGGTATAACCCATAAATAAAAATTATTTAAAACAAGAGTCAGTAATGCAATCCCTTCCGGAATCTTTTCCAGTAATAATTTTTGTCCTTCTTCCGTTGAAAAGTCTGACACCAGGGAATTACCCCCTATAAAAATACCTGAACTTACACCGGCCCCAACCAAGAGCATTACCAAACTAATTATCCAGAAAGACTTTTTCCGATATCTCTTTAAAATCTCCAATATAGCCTCTTTATTTAGCTTAACACCATTTTTAACAAGCACCTAAAACAAAAATACCATGCTGAAATTCCAGCATGGTATTCAATAATAATACAAAATCAGTTTATATCAAGCAATGGTTTTTTGAATCAGGAATCAGGAATTTTTTCTCTCATTCAATATTTTCAGTTATCCTTAACTATAATTCTATCTTTATTTGCATCAAAGACCTTCTGGCCTATACCTTTTACCTTCATTATATCTTCTGGTATTTCAAAGGGATGGGCCTTTCTATAGTCAATAATCCTGTCTGCTATTTTGTCGCCCACATACTTTAGCGTCACAAGCTGTTTTTTTTCTGCCGTGTTTATGTTAACTTTTCCGCTGGCTGACACAGCAGGCGCCATAAAAAGCACCAATATCAACCCAATCAATACAATGGATACAATTTTTTTTGCATTTTTCATAATCCCTCCCTTTTGTTTGATTTATTTCAAATCTTAAAGCTCTCCTGACTCCTGAAATCATGCTTCGCTCAGGTCATGACAGGTCAAAGGATGAGGGTGTAAAAAGAGACATTAACATCACAGATTAGAAAAGATTTCAGTAATATTAAAAATGAATTTCATCAACGATAGAAGCACTTGAGATCGACTATAAAATAAAAATCAACATAATTCAATCAGGGAAAACCCTGATTTTTCATTTTTTTTTGATTTATTTTTGTCCATAAATTGCCTTTTACATTTAACCCATGGACAATCATTATCAATCATTCAAAAACAATTCTTTTAATTTTCTTACACCAGTTTTGGAAAAGTTACTGGGGATACACCAAACATTTTCATATCTTGACAA
>JAOZST010000233.1:0-4925 GCA_029939535.1 Desulfobacteraceae bacterium
GGAAAATTTAACCTACAAAAAGAAGGTCACATGCAACAGTCAGAATCAAAGCCAATTCTCCGGAAGAATCGTACAATTGTAATGGATTTTATTCAAGCCGAATATGAACTTAATATATAAATGAACATATCAAATTTGAAAAATTAAAAAAAATAGTTTATAAAATTTATGGGTTTGTTTTAGATTAAAAATTTTACCATGATTATCTCATAAGGAACTTCATGAATCCCTTATCCCGAATACTCGACAAGGACAAAATTAAAAAATTCGAGGACATGGAATCAATGCTCACACATGCATTGGTTTCTGGGAATAGTTCATTATGGCACTGGGAAAATTGGGGGGAATTAAATCCCTGTTTCCACTTTCGATACTTTCCTTGACAAAAAGCAACTTCCTATCTTTTATTTGGAACAGGGACAAAAAATGAAACAGAATAGCACAAACTGTTTTTAAATCGTAAGCGCTATTTTGTTTCAAGACTTGAAATAATAATATCAACAGTTTCAGCAAGCTTTGGTATGTCTTCTTTGCAAGTGTTAAAAATTTCTTCGGCATCTATGTTGAAATAATCGTGAGCCACAATATTTCTCATCCCTTTTATTTCACCCCAGGGAATGCCAGGATATTCTTTTAAAAGGGACTGATCCGTTACTTTATCAATTTTTTTGACAAGCTCACCGATCACTATCAGCGGCATGCATAGCAAATCAAGACGATCCGTACCTGCTGGAGAATCCGTTAAATCTGAAACGTTATTCACAGGGTTAAATCTCGCTTGAATTTTATTCAGGCAATCCTGCATCTTATTCAGCAAATCAATAAGGATCTCATGATCATACATAGATAACATCCTTTTTTATGCGTTCCTTTAACAGTTGACTCAAACCATCACGGTAAACAACAACATCTACGGGCATTCCAAGAAAATCTTCTATGCTCATTTTTAAACCAATCCTTTTTAAAAGATTTCGTTTGTTCAACTCAACAACAATATCAATATCGCTATTTTCATTGGCAAACCCCCTCGCAACAGAGCCGAAGATACCTATTTTACTCACACCAAACTTACCGGCTTGTTTGCTTTTATATTCTTTCAAAAGGGTTATGATTTGTTCTTTATCGATCATCATCCTCTCCCCTGTTCCATTTTGCTTTTTATTCTAAATTCTGTTTTAAGATTTTTAAGCGCTTTATAGAGCGTTTGTTTGAACACCCCTATCTTAACAGAGATATCAATTTTATTCATTCCCATATTTAAAAATTCGACAATCCTTTTAAATTTTTCATCGTTGATGACCGGCTATGGCCCAAATCGCTTACCTTTTTTCCTTGCCAATGCCGTTATTTCTTGGAAAGTGTTCGAAAATCATTCCGGTTTAATTCGTATTTTTTCATTTTGTAGCTCAGGTTTTGTCGGGAGACTCCAAGAATTCCTGCAGCCATTGTGATATTTCCATAGGTCTTGCTCAAAGCTCTGATGATAATGGATTTTTCATTCTGATTTATGGGTATAAACAACTCTTCAAGAGTCGGTAATGGAGCTGACTCATCAAATGATCTTATTTGCGTGCCGGGCTGGGATTCTAAAGGGGACCGGATGTCATGTTTTTGGGGTCGCAGGTTCTTTAGAAAATATTCAGGTACCATTTGGGGCTCTATCACAGTGGATCACGTGACATAGCGGATATGATTTTTAATGCCCTTGACTGGTTGGCCAGGTTGGTGACGCATACCGGGGAATGAGGAAAAAACGAGGACGGATGATGACATTCCTGCTGTCATTCCAAATGAAATGTCATCCAAAGAATCCCGGCAGTCGATTATTGGAACTGATTTTTTGATTGTTTTGCGGGATTTCCGGTGAGGTCTGTTCAAAATCAGCCTAAAAGATAGATGTAAACTCCTTTTTCGATGGATACAATACGAGTTTTTATTCTCCGTTTTCCAAAGTTGTTTTTTATCCCTACAACTGCTTTGACACCGAAGCCCCAGCCGGGTACGACCACAACATGTTGTGGTCGTACCCGGCTGGGGCCATATTTCAGATTACATCATCTTTTTCAATCACTTTCGATACTTTCCTTGACTAAAAGCAACTTCCTATCTTTTTAAAGGAGACAAGGCATTTCTGGCCATCGACAATACAGAGCATACTTATGTCTCCCAAAACACCTTGTTTTATTTTCTTTCCGGGGTAAGTGGACACTGGAATTTACATAAAACTGGAGGAAATCTATGGTGGAAAACCTGGTTTTACTCTTTTTTATCTGAATCAAGTAAAATGGAACCATGATGCCGTCGAAAATGGGTGGCAGAATATTTTTCAAGTTTCCAGTCAGGAACACCGCAGGATTTGCAGACACTGTGAAACCACTTGTTTCTTACCCACCTGGCAGCCCGGCTGTTCCTGGAGTTGTTTGCTGAAAATGTTTTGTTGCAATGGGTGGTAATGATGGCATATGAACCATGGGTTTCTATGGATCGTATACCGTGAAGAACCCCTGTTCTGGAGGGCCACAATTTTATCTTTTCAATGAGTTTTAACAGGTCTATGCGTTTTTTATAAAATCTTTTGGCGGGTGGTTTTTTATTTTCCGACATGATTATTCTCTTTTTTGATCAAGCATGGGCAAGGCAGCCATAACAGCCATGGCTGCAGTTCCCAGCTGCAGCGGGTCATATAAAATTCTGGTACCTGCTTTTTTGATTCCTTTTTTCGTGATTCCCAGGGGAACACCAGGTGCGGCAATATATGTTTTCGGACCAACCATGGAGGAATGTATTATCCCTTTGGCAGTGGTTGCCTCTATAAAAAAACAATAGTCCCTGGCACTGGATTTGAGATCATGTACCAGCTCAATCTTTTTTAATTTTTTTTTTTCAAGTATGGCACAATTTTTTTGGCATTTTACCATGTCCTGGTCATGGACACCCACCTGGGCACCAAATCCCATCAGGGTTTCTACGGCAGCCATTCCAACGGGGCCGCAGCCAAGCACCAATGCCTTTTGACCCTGCAGCCCTCTGGCCATAAGATCCAGGGCAGCAGCAAATGCCTTTCCAGTGGCCTGGATATTGTCAACCAGATATTTTTTTTGTAAATTTATAGCAATATATTGATTATCATCGGCCATGAAAATGATATCGGCATCTCTTTCAATGGCATTGGCAATTCCTGCTGCATCTGTTTGTTTCGGAACAAAGGCATTAAAACCAAGATGGCTTAGGATATCCCCTATTGTTCCAGCAAATCCTGTGATTTTCCCAAGACCCGAGGTCATGGTCACTATGGCTATATTCAGACTCTTAATCGTGTTTTGAATATTTTTTAAAGAGATCCCTGATCCATGGCAGGCTATTCCAAGCATATCATGGCCTGTCTGCCTTAGAAGCCTTTCATCAAAATCAACAAGTTCATTGGAAAGAGTGTCTATATCCTGTGATGTAAGCCTTGTCAAAAACCTATTCCTTTAAATTGCCTTAAGACCCTGAATGGTTTCAAAAGAAGGGAACCCTTGCTTTTTTCTTTGATTTACCCAGGCTTTGTAAGCATCTGCCGTGGCAATTTCATAATCGCCCAAGGAAGAAAGTATTTTTTCCACATGGACAACGGTTCGCTTGGAATCCTCTATATCCAAAGAATTCTGGGCCACCCCGGCCAGGCCGTTTCCTGCAGGAACAATGGAAGTGACCACATTGGCACCTGCTTCAAGACGTTTTTCAAGCCCGTTGATCCCCTCCACATCCAGGGAAGCAGGGATAAGTTTATCAGGGAAAAGCAGGCGTAAAACCGCCAGTATTACCAATTCCCTTTTTACATCAGCCATTGGATGGTTTTCCATGGGAGTTCCGGCCTGGGGCACAAACCCCATGACTCTGGTCTGGTCAACGCCCAGTTTTCCAATGGCTTCAAAAGAATCAATGACATCTTCAAGGGTCTCACCGACTCCGCACAAAAGCCCTTCCTCGGTTAAAAGGTTCAGATCAGCGGCTTTTTGCTTCACCTCAAGCCTTTCAGAAAAGCTCTGTCCTTTTCTCAGCCTTAAAAACAGTTCAGGATTATGAGTTTCCTGGTAACAGGCATACCAGTCAGCCCCGGAGTCAGCCATCTGTTTTAATGCCCATTCCGGTAGGACACCGGGTGAGACCATGACCGGCAGATTGGTTTGATTCTTGATTTCAGAAACAATTTCACAGAGTTTTTGAACCTGTTCAAAATTATTTCCATGCAATGAAATTATCTCTCCCATTGTCAGGTCAATGAGATGAACCCCTGATTCTGCAAGCTTACAAGAGATGTTTAAAATTTCTGCTTTGGATTTATTGTATCGATGGGATTGATTATTATCCTTTCGATAATAGCAGAAACTGCAATTATTTCTGCAATGGGTGCTGTTGTAAACAAACCCGTAAAGAAAAATTTTATTGCCAAAATATTTTTCCCTTAACTGCCTTGCAGCTTTAAAGAGAAGATCGGTTTCCCGGCCTGGATCAGATTCCAGAAGGCAGAGTATCTCTTGCCTTGACAAAGTATCTTCCTGGATAGCTTTTTCCAGGACTGCCCAGTGTGTAAATTTTCTTTTATCCTGATTCATTAACAAACCTGTTATAAATTTTTTGTTCTACTCTCATTACTCACAACTCATCAAATCTCAGTACTTTCGTATAAAAAATGCCTGAATCAATTCATCCGGGACAGGTGATGGTTTTTCAGTATTCTGCTCCACTACAACAGCCACGATATGCCCCAGGGCGGATATGCTGCTGCTTGTTTTATTGAATGCTTCAAATTCAATGGTAAAACTTGTTTTGCCTAAATGACCAATAGATACTTCTACATCCAGCTCATCATCAAACTTAATGGGTGATTTAAACTGACTTTTTGCTTCCACATAGTAAAAATTAAGATTATTTTGAAGAAA
>JAOZST010000234.1:0-4916 GCA_029939535.1 Desulfobacteraceae bacterium
TAAGGAGTGAACAATGACAGAATATGATTATTGGAAAATTTTTCCAAGAATGCCAAAAAAAGTAACCATCGGAGATATTACTGTAAGGGACGGATTCCAGCATCTGGAAAAATTCATTTCAACCCAGGCCAAGATCACCTATCTTGAAGAACTGATATTTGCCGGATGCCGCAATATTGAGGTAACAAACCTTGGAAATCCCAGAAGCATGCCCCAGTTTTCCGATGCAGAGGAACTCCTGGCCCATTTACGATCTGATAATTTTGTTTCCAGGGCCGCAAAAAAAGGCATTGATATGAAGGATGTTGTGCTGACAGCAATAACAATCAGAGAGCCTTCCGTGGACCGTGCCATTGAGCTGAAAAAAAATGGTGTGGGCCCGGACCGTCTGCTCATGATGGTATCCACGGAAGAACAGCACCATTTTGCCAATTCCGGCACCACCCTGCCCAATTACTGGGCAGAAGCTGAACGCTGTATTAAAAAATGTACTGATGCAGGCCTTAAGATGTGCGGCACCGTGTCCACCATCTGGGGATCTCCCATTGGCGGAGCAACTGACCTTGCCGATGCCGTTGAATTCACCAAGCACTGGCTTTCCATAGGGGCCTCGGACATTGAACATGCCGACCATGACGGATCAGCCTCCGCAGCCGATGTATACCGATATTTTTCCATGATCCTGGATGAAATACCGGATACCAGCCTCCACATTGCCCATTTCCACGAAACCAAACGGGTAGCTTCCGCTTCTGTTCTTGCTGCCCTCCAGGCAGGAATCTGTCATTTTGAGGCAACACTTGGGGGACTTGGGGGACAGCCGGCCAATTTCATAGATGACAGACCCATCAAGGGAACCGGAGATTATTATTATGATGATGAACGCTATGTGGGCCTGATCTGCCTGGAAGATACCCTTGTACAAATTGATGAAATGGGTATAGAACATGGATATGATGTTGACAGGATCCTCTGGCTGGGCAAACAGCTGGAAAAAACCGTGGGCAAAAGGCTTAGAAGTGAGGCCATGATCAACGGCCGCACCCTTACGGAAGGGCACATGGAATATGCCAGGCCAGGACTTGCAAAATTAAAAGAAAACCTGGGTGAAAAACCAGATCAAAATTTTCCCCAAACCTAGATCAATACACCCAAAAGATCTATTACAAGGAGATGCCATGGAAAAGAAAGAAAAAATTCCCCATATCAATGTTGATTATTTTGAGGACCTCACCGGTAATATTGAAGATGGCAAAACCGGGGATGTGGATGAGGTTGGAACCCGTATTCAGCAGTTGAGGGAAAAAAAGGGGATATCCCTTGAAGACCTGTCCAGCCTGACCGGATTTGATGTTTCCCGTCTGGAAGACATTGAAAATGGAAAACATCGGCCCCAGCTGGGCACGGTAATGAAACTTTCCAAAGCCCTGGATTCGGCAGTGGGAAGACTGGTGTCAGGAATGGGTACCAAAATATATTCCATTACCCGGAAAAATGAAAGAAAACAAATATCAAGATCTGCCTCCAAAACCAGCAAAAAAAATGTATATTCATATATGAGTCTGGCCCCGGAAGTACAGGGCAGGCACATGGAGGCCCTGATAGTGCAGTTGGAAAAAACCGAAGAAAAGGAAATTTCCGTGCACAATGGTGAAGAATTTATCTTTGTCCTTGAGGGAACAGCCAACCTGATAATTGCCAATGATTCCTATGACCTTGAACCCGGGGACTCGGCCTATTATCTTTCCACCACCCCCCACTATCTCACGGCTAAAACTGAAAGAGCAACCATACTAGCCGTTCTCTACGAATAAGGAGGTAATTAATAATGATAAAACCATTGTGGCAGCCATCTGACGAGAGAATCAAAGCCACTAATATGTATCGCTTTATGACCCTGGTGAATGAAAAATTCAACAAAGACTTCTCAGAATATGCACAACTCTGGGACTGGTCCGTGGAAAACCTGGAAGATTTCTGGGATACTGCCTGGAATTTCATGGACATAAAGGCCTCTGTTCCCTATGACAAGGCCCTTGACAACCCGGACAAAATGCCCGGGGCAAAGTTCTTTGTAAATTCCAAACTCAACTTTGCTGAAAATCTGCTGCAGTTCAGAAACGACAATCTGGCCCTGATTTTCCGGGGTGAGGATGCTGTCAGAAGGACCCTGACCTATAACCAGCTCTATGATCAGGTGGCAAAAACAGCGGCTTCCCTGAAAGCAATGGGCATAACAAAGGGTGACAGGGTGGTGGGGTTTATGCCCAACATGCCTGAAAGCATCATTGCCATGCTGGCTGCCTCAAGTCTGGGAGCTGTGTGGTCGTCCTGCTCTCCTGACTTTGGGATAAAAGGAGTTCTGGACCGGTTCGGCCAGACCCAGCCAAAGGTTTTATTCACGGCAGACGGCTATTTTTTCAAGGGAAAACCCCTGGACAGTATCCAGCGCATTGCAGGGATAGTAAAAGAACTTCCTTCCATTGAAAAAATTGTGGTGGTTCCCTATACAACAGAAAATCCAGACATTTCCTGTCTGCCCAATGCAATACATTTCAGCGATTTCAAAGATCCTGATGCAAAGGATATTACATTTGAGCAGATGGACTTTGATGATCCTCTGTATATCATGTACTCCTCTGGAACCACAGGGCTTCCCAAGTGCATGGTCCAAAGCGGGGGAGGTGTTCTGCTTCACCAGAAAAAAGAACTGGTGCTTCATACTGATCTAAAGGAAGAGGACACCATTTTTTATTTTACAACCTGCGGATGGATGATGTGGAACTGGCTGACCTGCTCCTTGAGTGTGGGCGCCACCCTGGTGCTTTTTGACGGCAATCCCTTCCATCCTGGACCCGATGCCCTGTGGAAAATGGCTGAAGAGGAAAAAGTAAACGTCTTCGGCACCAGTGCCGGTTATATTGAAGCCTTGAAAAATGCCGGGGTACGGCCAAAAGAAAGCTTTGATCTTTCCAATCTTAAATCCATCCTGTCCACAGGATCTCCCCTGTCCGATGAAAATTTTGAATTCATCTATGAACATGTCAAAAAGGACCTGCAGCTGGCTTCAATTTCCGGAGGATCAGACCTTAACGGGTGTTTTGCCCTGGGCAATCCCATGGGTCCTGTTTACTCAGGGGAACTTCAGTGCAGGGGCCTGGGTATGAAGGTATTTGCCTATGACGATGATGGCAAACCAGTTGTTGACCAGCAGGCAGAACTGGTATGCTGTGCCCCCTTCCCGTCCATGCCCATCTATTTCTGGGGAGATGAGGACGGCTCCAAATACCATTCCGCCTATTTTGATCAATACCCGGGTATCTGGGCCCATGGTGATTTTATACTGGTCACGCCCCGGGGCGGGGTCATAATGTTTGGACGTTCCGATACCACATTGAATCCAGGGGGAGTAAGGATCGGTACTGCAGAAATATACCGGCGCCTGGATGCAATGGAAGAACTGGAAGACTCGGTGGTTGTAGGTCAGTCCTGGAACAATGATGTAAGGGTGATCCTCTTTGTCAAAATGGCCAAGGGGTTTGAGCTTACCCAGGACCTGGAAAATAAAATCCGGGCAGACATCAGAACCAATGCCTCCCCCCGCCATGTTCCAGCTAAAATAATTGAGACTCCGGATGTTCCCTATACATTGAACATGAAAAAAGTGGAACTGGCTGTTAAAAAAATGATCGAAGGAAAAGAAGTAAAAAACAAGGATGCCCTGAAAAATCCAGAAGCCCTGGACTTTTTTGGAAACCTTGAAGCACTTAAATCCTGACATTGATACAAAATACCCAAAGGCCGGAACCTGATGTTATGCCTGTGTTCCGGCCTTTACCATTTGATCTATATACTTGACAAAACAAATCCATAAGGTTGTCGCCCATGGAATCCCATGTAAAAGACCACTACCATACCAATGACCTGTCCCTGAAAATCAAAGATGCCCTGGAAAAATCAGGCAAAGATTTCAACCAGCTGGCCATCAAAGACCTGGCTTCCGTTGACCAGCTTCACACTGGCGGGGCTCCTGCTACCATCGCCTTAATCAAAAAAGCCGGCCTTCCCGAAAAGGCAACCATACTGGATGCTGGATGCGGCATTGGCGGATCCTCCCGACTACTGGCCAAAAGTTTTAACTTCCAGGTCATTGGAATTGACCTTGCCCCTGCTTTTGTTGAAACAGCCCGGGTTGTTACCCAATGGTACAACCTTGAGCAGAGCATTGGATATGAACAGGGTTCTGTCCTTGATCTACCCCTTGAAAACGACTCATTTGATGGGGTGCTCTGCCAGCATATTCTCATGAATATCCAGGATAAAAAAACCGTCCTGCAAGAATTTTATCGTGTGCTGAAACCCGGCGGAAAGCTTATTCTCCATGAAATTTTCCAAGGTAAAAACAAAAATGAACCCATTGCCCTTCCAGTACCCTGGGCAGGTGATACCTCCATCTCCTTTCTTGAATCCTGGAAAGATTTTAAACCCTGCCTTTTGAGTGCTGGATTTACTTTGGATTATCTTTCCAATGAAAGCCAGCCATCCCTGGAGTGGTGGCAGATGGTCAATGCAGTCGGCAAAAAGAAAAAGTCTCGACCCTTGGGCTCCCATCTGGTCTTTGGTGAAAATTCCGTTTTTTTCGGCCCTAACATGGAAAAAAATTTTAAAATTAATACCATCCAATGTATTGAAGCTGTCTTTAAAAAGAATTTCCTTTTAATATAATCCAATACTTTTTTTATTATTCCAAAAATAAATTAAAAAAAACCATGAAATTATTAAAGTTTTCTGTAATCATAGTGGATTGTATCTTTCTTTTGACAGTTTAGCCGATCTCTTTACCGGGAACGGGGTGACCTAAATGATAGCCTTGGCCGTAATCGCAACCGAGTTCAATGATAGTTTTCTCAATGGCA
>JAOZST010000235.1:0-4876 GCA_029939535.1 Desulfobacteraceae bacterium
TTTTAGAAGAATATTTTTTCACATAGGCAAGGGAAACAGGAGACTTAGATTTTTCAGACCAATGGGTGCAATAATAACCCAGTTTTATATGGCTGCCACCCATTTTTAAAAAAGTATCAGATCCCAGACCATCTCCTCCAAGTGGGATTGCCCTAATGCCTGCAAGCTGTGCCTGTTTTGCAAGGAATCCACTTTCCTCATAACCTGAAAAAAAAATCATATCAGGGTTGTATTTTTTTGTATCTTCAATAAGATTTTTTGAATTTTTCAATCCGGGTTTGTATAAAGCCGAGAACAAAACTTGCCCATTTAATTGTTCAAATGTTTTTTGAAATTCTTTTGCAAGTCCAAGGCTATAGTCACTTGTAATATCAATAAATATAACTGCTGTAGAGGCATTTAAGTCTTTAATGGCAAAATTCCCCATAACCTGACCTTGAAAATCATCAATAAAACAGACACGAAATATATAATCTCCAACTTGAGTAACTTTAGGACTGGTTGCAGTACTGCATATCATTGGGATACCATGCTTTTGGGCAACCTTGGCAGCAGCAATTGCATGGGAACTCCAGACTGGACCTATAATAGCTGTAACATTCCTGGCAGCAGCTTTATCTGTGGCAATTTTTGCACCTAACGGCGTACTTTTATTATCTATTATATACAACTCTACCTTTTTATCTAAAATCCCTCCTGATACATTAATTTCATTCACTGCATTAATAAGTCCATTTAGGGATGCTTTATATGATTTTGCTGCATTACCGGTTAATGCAAAAATTGCTGCTATTTTTATTGTTTCTTCTTTAACAGATTTTACAAATGTTGATGTATTATTATCAAACTTAATAATTATAACTTCTTTTCCGACAGGGTCACCGATTCCATCAAATGTTATAGTTCCGGTTGCCCCTTGAAAATCAACAGTCCTTGCCAAAGTTTCCTGAATTTTTTCTCTATCAAGGGTTCCAGCCTGTTTGACTGCATTAGCAAACAAACCCACAGCATCATATGTCAATGGAATAAATGAATTATAAACAGATTTTTCATTAAATGTTTTAAAAAACACTTTTTCCATATGTTTGGATACAGGGTTAGGAAGGTCTTTGTGCCAGATAACTGTTGCATAACTATTGTTCAAATTATCTCCTGCATAATCAAACATCTTAGTCTCCCATCCATCTCCCCCAATAAATATGGATTTTATGCCCATACTCTTTCCCTGTTTTACTGCAAGAGCACTGTCTCTGGTATAACCTGGGATAAAGACAACATCAGGTTGTGATTTTTTTACTTTCTTAAAAATATCTGAAAAATCAACACTCTTACCTGTATAGTTTCCTCGAAATAAAACATTGCCACCATTTTTTTCAAACCAATTTGTAAAAAATTCAGCCAACGTCATACTATATTGCTCATTAATATTCTGTAAAACTACTGCTGTTCTGGCTTTAAGCTCTTGCAAGGCAAATTTAGCCATAATTTTACCCTGTAGCTCGTCAGTAAAACAGACTCTGAAAATATAATCTCCAACTCTGGTAACCTGTGGGTTTGTTGATCCCGGGGTTATCATTGGGATTTTTGCATCTTGCAATACAGGTGCCATGGCAAGTGAATGAGAGCTCCATGCAGCACCTATTACACCGGTTACATTAAGTTTTACAGCTTCAATTGCAGCAAACTTTGATCCCAGGGCTGTGCTTTTATTATCAATAAATATTAATTCAACAGGTCTGCCTAACAGTCCGCCCTGGCGGTTTATTTCATCAACAGCCATTTTTGCACCCTGAACCATAGGTACACCATATTCCACTCCTATACCTGTTTCTGAAGAAATTACCGCAATTTTCACTGGTTCATTGGCTGTTGCTTTGCTGCAAATAAAAAATGAAAAATATATTAGATTTAATATAAGAAATAGTTTGCCTGATAGCCTTACAAAATTCATTTTAACAATACCTCCCAAACCGGATATTTTCCATAAATTCAGAGATTTCTCCGAAAAAACCATCCCAAGCCAGTTCCGATCGGCTGACCTTGTACTCTCTAATACCTGAACGATTTTATAGCCTGAAGGTTACACGCAAAAAATCCCATTCACTTTGTTCGTTGCAAGGTCAAGCCGGGCCTGTGCTGGAAGCTTCGTTTTTTTGGAATATACGCATTTTTTTAAAGAAATACAATTATTTTCAAAAGTCAAAAGCAGTACCAGCATAAACGGGATGGTAGCCGTATAAATGTTCATGATGGATTTATTCAACCAATATCCTGCTATGAACAGATTCATCCCCATAGGCGGGGTAAAATATCCGATCTGCATATTAGCCAGAAAAATAATGCCTAAATGTACGGGGGCAACACTATAATCGGATTTTTCTGCCGGGACATAAACCATTCTTTCCTGGGAAAAACAGGCTCGGATGTTATTAAATATTGACTTGACTATTTATTTTGTTTTGTCTAAAATACAACCAATAAGTCCAATTTATTAGACATATTGGTTGGTATATGAAAAAATTAATGCAGCTACCCGCAGAATTTGATTACAATTTATTGATACACGCGTTAAGGGATTACAAAAAGCCAAGAGACAAGATCAGAAGCCTTATCAGGGATAAGGATATCATAAGGGTTAAAAAGGGCCTTTATGTGTTGGGAAATGATTATAATAAGCCTTACAACAGGTTTGTACTTGCGAATCTGATTTATGGGCCTTCATATATCACAGGTCAAACCGCTTTGGCATTTTGGAACATGATACCAGAACGTGTTGAATTAATAATCAGCATGACAACAAAAAGAAAGAAGCAATTTGAAACACCGGTTGGAAATTTTTCTTATCTGTATTGCCCAAAGTCGACTTTTAGCATCGGGATTCAGCTTGAAGATACCGGAGATCAAAAAAAATTTTTAATCGCTTCCCCAGAAAAGGCATTATGTGACATTGCAGGAACCCAGACTCATATTTCAAAAACAAATGAAATGAAAGAATTCATTGAATTAATGCGATTGGATTTCAGTATTTACAAGAATCTTGATTTTTCATTATTAGAAAAAATTAAAGCTGGATATCGCAGGCAAAGTATAAAACTACTGCTTCATTGCTTAAAGGATAATTATGTTTGATGGAAAAATTGAACAAATGCTTAACAAATATGAATTAAATACGATTCATGACCATGAAAATGCTTTAAAAGAGATTATACAAGAAGTGGTTTTGCTTGGTTTATGGCGTTCTAAGTTTTATGAAAAAGCTGTTTTTTATGGTGGGAGTGCATTACGGATTCTATATAAACTGGACCGTTTCTCCGAGGATTTGGATTTTTCATTAATTCAGCCAGAAAAAGATTTTAATATTAAAAAATACCTTAGTGCAGTTAAATCAGAACTGGAATTATGGGGCTTTGAGGCTTCAATAGAAGAAAAAAATAAAAAGAATGAAAGCACAATTGATTCAGCTTTTATCAAAGCAAATACATTGATCCATCTGTTAAAAATTGACTTAAATTTGAAAACCCATAAGAATGCTGTGATGAAGATCAAACTGGAAATTGATCAGGATCCGGCCACCGGGTTTAACAGTGAATTCAAATATCATCTCAACCCAATCCCGTTTACAATTAAAACCATGGCTTTGCCCAGTTTGTTTGCCGGTAAAATGCATGCATTGTTATGCCGAACCAGAAGAACCAATATTAAGGGTCGGGACTGGTATGATTTAATTTGGTTTGTAAAAAATAATATTCCGTGTGACTTATATTATCTCAAAAATAAAATGGTACAAACTTGCCATATTGATTTAGCTGAGACTTTAAACAAAGAAAAACTGATTGAATTAATATACGGAAAAATAAAAGAGATTGATTTTGACCTTGCCAAAAGAGATGTTGAACCATTTTTAAAAAATTCAGGCCAGAGAGATGAGCTAAATCTTTGGTCTAATACTTTTTTTTCTGATTATTTAGTTCAGGAGATTGGCGTTTTGAACTGATCGTTTTGATTTTTCAATGAGGTCATTTGCTTCACTGAAATTGACAATTATCATAATATCCCCCAAACTTGTTCGTCTTATTGTATAAGTGTAGCAATCAATCCTAAACTTGTCCACTATTTCGTACAAGTAAAGTTTTTTTGTAAAATCGAATCGCGGTGCTGACCTGCGCCGCGATTCATGGCGGCGGAGCCGCCATGAACGTAGAGCTCACCGGCCGGGTGTGGTGAACCTAAAATGTTTGCAATGGTTAAAGACTATGTGCTTGCAAGGCACTACGAAAAAGCCGCAGCGCCCACCCGGTCCGCGTGAAGCGCCTGATTGGCGCTCAGTCTCCCGGTCCCTTTGGAAGCTGGGCACCATGCCACACAGCAACAATCCAGACGATATCGGCTTTAATTTTGTAAAAGAACCGATATGGCGGGATGATAACCTCACGATAGGGAAGGTCTGGAAATTCTGGTATGAGTCTTCCTGATTCAGGTAAGTCCTCAAGTCTTCGTAAAATTTTTTCAGCACGATCTCGAAAGTTGACTGCCGCAGAGGGTTTATCTTGGCGAATATATGCGAGAGCTGAAAGGAATTGATTTCGAGCAGAGGGGATAAAGCGAACTTTCACTATTGCTCCTTATCCAAAAGTAAATCGGCTTCCGCAAGAACAGTATCTAAATCATACCCCTCACCAATTTCAACTTCCTTATCGCCCTTGGCTAAAAGCCGCAGAAGTTCTTTGTCATGTTCAGATTTTTCATATGCTTCAAAGCCAATTATCACCGCTGCTGCCCGCCCTCTTTGAGTAATGACCAAAGGATCTGATTTTTTTCGCAATCGTTTCAATATGTTTGCAGCATCTTGCCTCAAGTCACTTACTGGAATAATATT
>JAOZST010000236.1:0-4875 GCA_029939535.1 Desulfobacteraceae bacterium
GGTGAATAACGGGGTCAGGCTTACCTTATTGCACTTATTGTCGAATATGGATATGATTGAGGAACAATTATACAAATCGACCGATACATACCTGTAACAAAAGCAAAAACCAAACTGCTTGACATGATTCGAAACTTTGATGACAAAGAAGGCACGATAGCGATTACGAAGAATGGTATTCCAAAAGCTATTATGATGTCCATGGATCAATACGAGGCTATGTGTGAGACTATGGAAATCATGGCAGGCAAAGATACAATGAGACAAATTCGGGCATGATCAAAAGAGATGCAGGCAAAAAAGCCACTGGTTGATTTAGAGGACATTCTTTAATGTTCCGTGTCAAATTGACATCGGCCGCTGCATTGATGTTCAACGATTTTCACCCAGCAATAAAAAACAAATTAAATCCATACTCAGAGAACTATATGAAAATGCATATCGTGGAAAGGAACTGCGAGATGAATTGGTAGAGTTCAGATCATTAAGAATGAAACGCTATCGGGCCGTGTATAAAATTGATACTCAAAATAAAGAGGTAATTATATATGCGATTGGTCATCGCAGAACGATTTATAATATTGTCACCCACCTTACTGCCAGATAGGAATCCCGGGGTCAGGCTTGCCTTATTGTACTTATTTTCGCATATGGATATAATAACAGAAGATATAAACAAATCGGATAAAGGGGTCTAACCCCGAGATTCTGCAACGTTTTGCAGAATAGTCTTGACTTTTCCGCAAAACGTTGCAGAATAGCCATATGGAAAGACAGCAAAAACAACAGATTATTAATGACCTGCAAAAAAAGATGGTCTTTATCACCGGACCTCGACAGGTAGGCAAAACATGGCTGGCAAAAGAAGTAGCCGAACTGTTTCCCAATAGTATTTATTTGAATTATGACAGTGCCGGGGATCGTGACATTATTAAAAATGAAGCCTGGCTGGAAGATACGAAACTGCTGATTCTTGATGAGCTTCACAAAATGAATGGGTGGAAGAACTACCTTAAAGGTGTTTATGACACCAAACCTGTGGATATGATGATCCTTGTGACCGGTAGTGCACGTCTGGAGGCATTCAGACAGCAGGGAGACTCTCTGGCTGGACGTTTTTTCAGGCATCGGCTGCTTCCCTTTTCTCCGGCGGAAGTTGGCCATGTCGGGGCATCTGTGGACCCAATGGCTTTTTTGAACCGGGGCGGATTTCCCGAGCCTTTTCTGGCGGACAGTACCAGGGATGCAGACCGGTGGCGAATGCAGTATATCGACGGTCTGATCCGATCCGATATTCTTGATTTTGAACGGATTCACGATTTTAAAGCGATTCAGATGATCCTTGAATTGTTGAGATCCAGAACAGGATCTCCAGTCTCCTTGCAGTCCATTTCCGAAGATGTCGGGGCGTCGCCCAATACTGTAAAAAAATACATCCAGATATTAGAATCATTGTTTATTATATTCAAAGTAACACCATATTCCAGGAATATTGCCCGATCTGTTTTAAAAACGCCGAAAATCTATTTTTATGACACAGGTATGGTGAAAGGTGATGAAGGTGCAATTTTTGAAAACATGGTTGCGCTGTGCCTGCTGAAACATGTTCATGCCAGGGTTGACCTTGAGGGTAAACCAGCATCTCTTCACTATATCAGAACCAAGGATGGGGCTGAAGTTGATTTCTGCCTGGTACTGGACAATACCCCTGAACTGCTGATTGAAGCCAAACGATCCGAAGCACGCCCGGCCAGGGCACTGATCAATTTCAGCAGGCGGTATGATATTCCTGCCACGCAACTGGTGCTGCATTTGAAACGTGAAAGAATGGACAGCAATGTCAGGGTTTGTCAGGGTATGAAATATCTTGAGTCATTGTTACTATGACGGGGTCTGACCCCGATAACTACCCCGATAATTAATTGTAGAAAAATTCGCAATACGCAATATAAAAGGAGAAAAATGAATTCGTTGAAAAAGGAAGTAATTACGGTTTTTGTATTGCTGGTAATTGCCGTGGCCGGCATATATATTGCCAATGCCGAAACCATCAGCCAGGATAGTGAGAACCAGGTTATAACAGCATCAGAAATTGTGATGGCATCCAGTGATACAGAAGCAGGGCACTACCCATGCAAGAAGCCTTCAACACCAAGGAGTTCGTGTAAGAAATCCGGCGCCGGTTGCAGGGCCTGGAAAGTCTATGATGCTTGTGTTGATGGTACGCTATTTTGTGATTAAACAAACTTTTTGATTCTGCAGGTATATAGAGTGCACCAGGGTCCCATTGTTTTTTTTAAACGTGTTAATCGGCAAATGAAGATTGTCTGGTTTTCCGTTTTATTTTTTTTCCTGTTTTATGTAATGATCTCCCTGGGTTTTTCCAGATATCATTCCCATATTGCTTCAATAAGAATAAATAAAATGGAATATGATCAAGCCAGCATTGAGTTGCAAAAAGCTTTGTCACTGATTCCGCTTAAAGCAAGTTTTAATTTATTCAACTCAGATCTTCAGCGCATATATTATCTTCTGGGAAAAACTTTTTTATTTAAGGCAAAAAACTTTGAAGGGGGGAATACTTCTTCCTCGTATCTCAGGACCCTTGAAAAAGCCAGGGAATATTATTTGCTGGCCGCTGGATTCAACCCTGATGATATTCAACCTGCTAAAGGCCTTGCAGAATCAACAGGGCTGCTGGAAAAAGCGTCCGATGATCTGTTTCCTGAAAAGGAAAACCCCTACAATGCGCTTCCCCTTTACAGGAGTCTTGCTGAGCTAAGGCCCAACGGATTAACTGTTCATTATATGATTGCAAGGTATCTGCATTACAAGGGTAAGGACAGGGAGCTTTCAAATACCATTAAGCATATTGCAGCAATATTTCCCGGTGATGCCGTTAATGGAGATTTAAGAGCCGAAGCGTTTTATTCTCCTGAGTTACGGGAACCAGTAAAAAAAGGTGTTCAAAAAGCCATTGCAAATGGAGTTCATCAACGACAGGCTTATTTTGCAATGGCTAAATTGATGGAAGAAGAAAATGAAGATGCCCAGGCCATTGAATTTTATCTAAAAGGTATGATTTTTAGAAAATCCAAGAATAATGAGAATATATATATTCATCTTGGCAGGCTTTTTTCTAAATTAAAAAAAAATAAACAGGCATTTGAAGCCTTTGAAAAAGGATTGTATCTTTCAACTGATTTTGAACGCAGTCTTAAACAAATTTATCATATTTTTAAAAAACAGGGGGCATACCAGGATTTTTTGGATTTCAGCACTCAAATTGAAGAAAAAAAAGGGTCATCTCGAATTGTCAACCTTTTCATCGCCAGGGCAAGAATGGCACTTGGTTTCAATGAGCTTGCCAGGGCAAGATTGCTGGGAATGGTTTCGGAAAAACCGGATTCCGAGGCTTTTTACCTGTTGGCTGTCATTGCAGAAACCCAGGGCGACTGGGATACAATGGAATTAAACATACAGAAAGCAACGGTTCTTGAGCCTGACAAATGCCATTATTACAGCAAATTTGCAAAGGCACTCTATAAACAGGGCAAAAATATCCAGGCGAAAATACAACAGATCAGGGCAGGGCAATGTTCAGAAAAAAAGAAAAAATGATACAGTACAACTGGCCCGGGTTATGCTGTTATTTTTTTATTTTTGCCGCACTTTTTTTCTCAGTGCTTTGGCGGGGAAGTGATATCTTCTGGAGGATAAAGGTTCTCCAGACACTAATTTTTGCCTCATTTTTTTTCTACGGCATTGGAAGACTGATATCCGGCAAAATGCTTATTGACCGGGCTTCAGTTAACAAGCCAATTTTTATTTTATTTTTTCTTATATTTTTTACATCGTGTTCTGCCTGGAACAAAGCCCTGTCAATTGAAGCTGTTGTGCAGTTTTTAAGCTGTGTGGCTGCTTTTTATGTTTTTATTGAAATGGCAAAACATCGAAGGGATCAGGTGAGGCTTGTTGCAGTTGTGGCCCTCATTACAACCGGGCTTTGTCTTTTTGGGTTTTTAATTTATTTTAAAATTTTCCTTTTCCCTTCATGGGAACTCATCTATTCCTATAAAGGAAAATTTTTAAGCTCAACATTTATCAATCACTGTCACTTTGCAGGATGGCTTGAAATGGGGATTCTATTTTTTTTGGGTCTTTTTTTTACCCGGAAGCGATCAATACCCCGGGTGGTTGTTATGCTGTTTCTGCTACTTCTAATGGTGGGTGCTCTTATTTTTACCTTGTCCAGGGGAGGGTGGATATCAGCCCTTAGCGGTGCATTTTTCATGGCAGGGGTTGCTTTTTTAAACAATTCTTTTGCCCTGCCGAAAAAGTATTTGATTTATCCAGCAGGAGCGGCCCTTGTCATCCTTTTAATTGTTCTGGGCAGTACAACCGTTACAAAACGTAATATGACTATGGTTGCACAGGAATCAAATTATCTTTCCGGAAGAGAAGTGGGCTGGGCCGGAACAATTGACATGATAAAAGCGAATCTGCTGACCGGTGTAGGGCCGGGAAACTATGCAACTGCCTTTACAAGGTTTCAACCCCCGGGCGTATTATTGAGATTTTATAGAGCCCATAATGATTATCTGCAGTTTATTGCTGAAATGGGAATACTATTTGTTCCTTTGATGCTATGGCTTGTGGCAGTTTTTTTCAAGGCAGGGTTTAAAAAACTTAAACACCCCAGCCGCCAGACAAGGTGGCTCACATTGGGAGCCATGGGAGGAATTGTTGCAATACTTGTTCACAGCATGAGCGATTTTAATCTACAGATCCCTTCCAATGCCCTTCTTTTTACCCTGCTGGCGGCCCAGGTTGCAGCCCCAGCACCCCTCTGGGGTCAGGCCTGACTTATTGTAC
>JAOZST010000072.1:0-17318 GCA_029939535.1 Desulfobacteraceae bacterium
TTTAGATTATTCCTTTTAAAATTTACAGGAACTCTTTCCTTGAAACGTCAAAACATAGACAAAGGAGTGAACTCAGTATTTTTACTGGTTGCACTCTTTTCCATCACAGCCCTGTCTTTGATAATGGTTTTCCTGTTTATGGAAGGCATGCCCATTTTTGATCATATCAGCCTGAAAGACTTTATTTTTGGAAAATACTGGTATCCCACAGATGATCCTGCAGATTTTGGAATTTTATCCCTTATACTGGGATCAATCTGTGTAACTTTTCTTTCCGGTGTTATTGCCATTCCTCTGGGAATTATGACTGCTGTGTATCTTGCAGAGATCGCTCCCACCAGGGTGGCAGAGATTGTAAAACCCATTGTGGAACTCATGGCTTCCATGCCGTCTGTTGTGATCGGATTTTTCGGCATGGTGGTGGTGGCCCCCTTTATCCAGCAGGTCTTTGATATTCCCGTGGGATTAAATATGTTCAATGCTTCCATGATGCTGGCATTCATGGCTATTCCCACCATATGCAGTATCTCGGAGGATGCGATTTTTTCCGTTCCCACAGCCTTAAAAGAAGCCTCCTTTGCCCTGGGTGCAACCCATTTTGAAACCATTGTAAAAATCATTATACCGGCATCTCTTTCAGGAATATGCACGGCTGTAATTCTCGGGCTTTCCAGGGCCATTGGAGAAACCATGGTAGTGCTTATGGCTGCAGGGGGTGCTGCAATGATTCCCGGCTCCATTTTTGATCCCATACGGCCTTTGCCGGCAAGCATTGCCGCTGAAATGGCAGAAGCCCCCTTTGGCAGTGAACACTACCATGCACTCTTTGCCATTGGCATTGTTTTGTTTATATTTACTTTTATTTTTAATTTGATTGCCGATTATATTTCCCATAGATTCAGACAAGTGGGGGAGGCCTCCCTGTGATGATAAAACAACGGTTAATACGCCAGAACCTCTTTTTTTCTTTTTTAAAAATAGCTGCCCTGCTCAATGGTACAGCCCTGGCAATTATTTTATATTTTATCCTGTCCCGGGGCTGGCAAGCTATTTCATGGGAATTTTTAACCCAGGCGCCCAGGGATTCCATGACAGCCGGGGGTATTCTCCCCTGCATTGTGGGGACCCTTGCTTTGTGTCTGGTCACCATTATAGTGGCATTGCCAATTGGTGTTGCATCTGCCATATATCTGACCGAGTATGCCGCCCAGGGAAAGATTGTCAGAATTATCAGGTTGGGGATTAATAACCTGGCCGGGGTTCCTTCCATTGTGTTTGGGTTATTTGGCCTGGCCTTTTTTTGTATTGTGCTGAAAATGGGGGTATCTGTTGCTGCTGGCGGGCTGACTCTGGGGATCATGACCCTGCCCGTTATCATTGGTGCATCTGAAGAGGCCTTAAAATCAGTTCCCAATACCTATAGGGAGGCCTCCCTGGCCATGGGGGCAACAAAGTGGCAGACAATCTGGAAAATTGTCCTGCCCTGTGCTTTCCCCGGCATTATTACAGGGTCAATACTGGGTCTGAGCCGGGCTGCAGGAGAAACCGCTCCAATCATGTATACGGGTGCTGTGTTTTTTACCCCGGATTTTCCAGGATCAATTATGGATGAGGTCATGGCTCTACCCTATCATATTTACGTTCTGGCCACTGCCGGGACCCAGATCCAGGCAACCCGGCACCTTCAATATGGGACTGCACTGGTTTTAATTGCCCTGGTATTTGGAATGAATCTGGCTGCCATAATCCTGCGGTCTAAAATGAGAAAAAAATTAAGGATATAGCTGAATGCAAACCAATATAAATCTTCAAAACAATATAAAAATGAATACCAGGGATCTGGATTTTTTTTATGGAGATTTCCAGGCCCTTCACCATGTTTCCATTGAGTTTTTCCAAAACCGGGTGACCGCATTAATCGGACCCTCTGGTTGTGGAAAAAGCACATATTTAAGGTGTTTGAACAGAATGAACGATTTGATTCCAGGAACCAGGGTAAAGGGCCAGGCCATGCTGGACACCCAGGATATTTATGATCCCTCCCTGGATGTTGTCACCCTGCGAAGACGGGTTGGAATGGTTTTTCAAAAGCCCAACCCCTTTCCAAAATCAATTTTTGAAAACATTGCCTATGGATTAAAGGTAAATGGGATTAAGAACAGGGCAGACATCACCCTGATTGTTGAAAAAAGCCTGAAACAGGCCGCCATCTGGGATGAAGTCAAAGACAGGCTCAATGAATCTGCCTTAGGGCTTTCCGGGGGACAGCAGCAGCGTCTTTGCATTGCCCGGGCCCTTGCAGTGGGCCCTGAAATATTGTTAATGGATGAGCCTGCCTCAGCCCTTGACCCCATTGCCACCCAGAAAATTGAAGAATTGATTGGTCTACTTTCATGCAAACTGACCATTATTATCGTGACCCATAACATGCAGCAGGCTGCAAGGGTTTCCAACAAGACAGCCTTTTTTTATATGGGCAAACTCATTGAAATCAATGATACAGACACTTTGTTTACAAACCCTGACTTAAAACAGACAGAAGATTATATCACCGGAAGATTTGGTTAAGGAGAATAAAGATGCCCGGCCATCTGCAAAGAGCAATAGAAAAAATTAAAAAAGAGATCCTGTCCCTTGGAGCAATGGTGGAGGATCGGCTGCAAAAGGCAATTTATGCCATACAATCAGGGGATTTAAAGCTGGCCCAAAAGATTATAGACACTGATTTTCAAATTGATGAGCGTGAAATAGAAGTGGAAGAAGAGTGCCTGAAAATACTGGCCCTGTACCAGCCCGTTGCCACGGATTTACGATTTCTTGTGGCAGTGATAAAAATAAATAATGATCTGGAAAGAATCGCTGACTATGCATCCAGTATAGCACAAAGGTTTAAAAGTTCTTCCCAGTATCCCCATAAATTTAAATATGACTATGCCTCCATGGCTGAACAGGCGGCAAAGATGCTGAAAATGAGCCTGGACGCACTGGTACGAATGGATGTGGACATGGCCTGCCAGGTCAGGGATATGGATGAGGATGTGAATATCATGAGAAACGAGGCCTATGATTCAATGAAAAAAGATATTCAGGCTTATCCCCAAATGGTGGGTGAAATTATTAATATGTACCTTATTTCAAGGCATTTGGAAAGAGTAGGAGACCATACCACCAATATCGCAGAAGAGGTTATATATCTTATAGAGGGTGAAATTGTCCGTCATAAATGAGCCATAGGATGGAAATATTGAGATCTCTGAAAAGGAAGACTATTTCTCTTGCTACTCACAATTCATATCTATTTATATTTGACAAATGGATTTGATTTTATAAAATTCAAAGCATGTCAAAATAAATTTAATGGTGAATTAAAAGCACAGGAAAAGAAAATGCCAAAAGAAACCATCTTAATTGTGGATGATGAAGAAGACATCATTGAATTGATAAAATATAATCTTAAAAATGAGGGATACTCCATACTCACAGCCCCGACCGGTGAACAGGCCATTAAAACTGCCAGGTATTCCCATCCGGATCTCATGGTTCTTGATTTGATGCTTCCTGGTATGGACGGTCTTGAAGTAACAAAATACCTAAAGAATAATGAACACACCCATGATATCCCCATTGTAATGCTGACGGCAAAAGGAGAAGAATCAGATATTATTACAGGTCTTGAACTTGGGGCAAATGACTATATATCAAAACCTTTCAGTCCAAAAATCCTGGTTGCCAGAATCCGGGCTATTCTGCGGAGGCGTAATCAGACAGCCCCTGATTCATTGGACAGGATAAAACAGGAGGGGGATATGATCATTGACCAGGGAAAACATTTGGTCACCATTAAAGGGAATCCAGTGGATCTGACCCTGTCGGAATTTGAACTTCTTTCTTTTCTTGCCCATAAAAAAGGCTGGGTATTTACCAGGGGACAGATTGTTGATGCCATCAGGGGAGAAAACTATGCTGTAACAGAAAGAAGTATTGATGTGGTTATTGTTGGATTGCGAAAAAAACTGAAAACTTATGCCTCTGCCATTGAAACGGTGAGAGGGGTTGGGTACAGGTTTAAAGAGTAAAATACGGAGGTGAAAATATGCATAAGAAAAAACTGATATGGCAGATTTTTCCTTCGTTCCTGATTATTACCCTTGTCTCACTCACAGCAATTACCTCTTACTCAACCTCTTATTTTAAAGATTTTTTCCTGGAAAATTCAGAAAAAGAATTAACCATCAGGGCAAAACTTTTGGAAAAAAATTTTGCTGATATTTTAAAAACCAATCAGGACCCGATCCCCTATATTGATGAACAATGCAAGGATATTGGAAACAAAACCGGTACAAGGGTTACCATTATCCTGCCTTCCGGCATTGTTGCAGGGGATTCTTTCGTGGATGTAACAGGAATGGAAAACCACAGGAAGCGACCGGAAATCATGGAAGCCCTGAAAAGAAAAAAAGGAGTTTCCATACGCTACAGCGCAACCCTTGATAAAAATATGATGTATATTGCACTTCCAGTTATTCTTGAAGGAAGAGTTATCGCTGTTGTACGAACATCCATATCCATCTCTGATCTGGACAAACAGATCCTGTCCATAAGAAATAATATCCTTATTGTGCTGTTTATCACCATTTTAGCTGCCATTGCTGCAAGTTTGTATGTGACCAGAAAAATTACCCAGCCCATTGAGGAAATGAAAAAAGGGGCAATCATTTTTGCCCGGGGAAATCTGGGAGCACGCCTAGCTATACCTGATTCTGAAGAATTATCTGAGCTTGCAATTACCATGAACCAGATGGCTGAAAGCCTTGATGGCAAAATAAAAGAGATTAAGAATCGGAGCATGGAATTGGAGGCAGTTCATTCAAGTATGCTGGAAGGCGTCATTGCCCTGGACAATGATGAAAAAATCATCACCATTAACCGGGCAGCAGCAAGAATCTTTGATTTTGCGGAATCAAAATTTAAAGCCCAATATATTTTTGAGGTGGCAAGGAATTTTGAGCTTCAAAAATTTATTCACAAGGCTTTGGCAATCCATGGACCGATTGAAGATGATATTATAATTACAGGAGATCAAGACCTTATATTAAATATACATTCCACAGCCCTTTTTAATACCAGAGAACAACGCATGGGAACCTTGATTATTTTCCATGATATCACCAGGATCAGACGTCTTGAAAGGATGCATAAGGATTTTGCAGCCAATGTGTCCCATGAGCTGAAAACCCCTTTGACAACCATTAAAGGATTTATCGAAACCCTCCAGGAAATGATTGCCTCAAATGAGTCAAAAGAAAGTGAAAACTTTTTAAAAATTATTGAAAAAAATGTAAACCGGATGATTGAACTGATCAATGATCTTCTGGCACTATCAAAACTTGAACGTATGCAGGGAAAAGATATTATTTTTGAAAACCAGAATATGGCAACTTTAATCCAGGGAGCTGTCAATCTCTGCCATAAAAGTATCAAAGCAAAGAATATTACCATCGATATTGACTGCCCCGGGGATATCATGGCCAGGGTAGATCCCATTCTCATGGAGCAGGCAATGATCAATCTTGTGGACAACTCTGTTAAATACAGTCATGAAAACAGATCTATTACCATAAAGGTTTCAAAAACAGATAAGATTTTAGAAATTGTGATTAATGACAATGGCTGGGGAATTGATAAGGAACACTTATCAAAAATTTTTAACCGGTTTTACAGAGTGGACCGGGCAAGAAGCCGCCATGAGGGAGGCACAGGTCTTGGCCTTGCCATTGTTAAACATATCATCCAGTATCACCATGGAAAAATTGATGTCCAAAGCCAAAAAAATATTGGAAGTTCCTTTAAAATCCATATCCCTGCCTGATTTTTCACGAATAAAGATTGACTAACACTCTGATTTTAATCTATATATATCGTTTGTGTTCATTTTTGGTAATAATTTTAATTAATAAAGATAACGAAAATGCAGACCATACGAGGGTTTAGAGATATACTGCCGGAACATATATCCCTGTGGCAGAAAGTTGAAAAAGAGGCTTTTGCCCTGTTTGAATCATTTGGATTCAGGGAAATTAGGATACCTATTCTGGAAAAAACACAGCTTTTTGCCAGGAGCATAGGAGAGACAACCGATATTGTTGAAAAGGAAATGTATACCTTTCCCGATAGAAAAGGGGAAAAACTGACCCTGAGACCTGAAGCAACTGCATCCATCTGCCGTTCCTATATTCAGCACAAAATGTACGCCACAGACCCGGTGAGAAAATTTTACATGACCGGGCCCATGTTCAGGAGGGAAAGACCTCAAAAGGGAAGATACCGTCAATTCTATCAGATCGATGCCGAGGTGTTCGGCATTGAATCCCCCTATATTGATATTGAACTGATTTTTCTGCTCAATGAACTGTTCAAGCGGCTGGGGCTCACCGGCTTAAGCGCCCATATCAACAGCCTTGGATGTCCGGAATGCCGACCATCCTTCCAGAAAGCCTTGATGGATTTTCTTGGGGAAAGAAAAGAAAAGCTCTGCGACAACTGCATCAGGCGCATGGCAAAAAACCCGTTACGGATTCTGGACTGCAAGGTATCAACCTGCCAGGATGCCCTTAAAGGAGCGCCTGCCACCATTGACCATCTCTGCCCTGCCTGTGATGATCATTTTACCATTGTCCGGACCACCCTGGAAAAACAGGGGGTTGATTTTTCCGTGGACAAATCCCTTGTCAGGGGCCTGGATTATTACACCCGGACTGCCTGGGAGATCCAGACCACCAGCCTGGGTGCCCAGAGCGCCGTGGCCGGGGGCGGCAGATATGATGGACTTGTAAAGGAACTGGGAGGGCCTGAAACTCCTGCCATTGGATTTGCCATCGGGTTTGACCGCCTAGTGGAAGTCATGGAACAACTTGATAGGGAACAACTTGATATTGAATCAAAAAAATTGTCCCTGGACCTGTTCATTGTTGCCCTGGGGGATGCAGCCCTGGAAAAAGCCTATTTCTGGTCCTGTGATTTGAACAGGGCAGGAGTAAGGACTATGGTTGATTTCAGGGGGAAAAGCCTTAAAAGCCTTATGAAAAGGGCAGACAAATTAAAGGCCTCCCATGTGCTCATTGCCGGGGAAAATGAATTGAACGATAATAAACTCATACTGAGAAATATGAATACAAAAAACCAGACCTTTGTCCCCATTGAAAACCTGGTGCCGGAACTGATGACAATTATCCAGAAATAATAATGAATTAAGGGAAAAAATAGTGAGTGATTTACTTGGAAAAATGAAACGAACCCATACCTGTTCCGAACTGAGAGATACCAATATTGAACAGGAAGTTGTGTTAATGGGATGGGTACAGCACCGCAGGGACCACGGCGGAGTTATTTTTATTGATTTACGGGATAGACAGGGCATTACCCAGATAGTATTTAACCCGGTCATATCGGAAAGTGTCCATGGAAAAGCCCAGGAAATCAGGAACGAATATGTCCTGGGTGTCAGAGGAAAAGTAGCTTCCCGGCCCGGGGACATGCGCAACTCCAATATGGAAACAGGAGACATTGAAATCCTTGTGGAGGAACTTAAGATTTTTTCCAGGGCAAAGACTCCGGCCTTTCAGATTGATGACCGGGTGGAAACCTCTGAAACCCTGCGGCTCCAATACCGTTATCTGGACCTGAGACGCCCCCAGCTTAAAAAGAATATCCTGGACAGGCACAAGGCTTCCATGGCCATCAGAAACTATCTGGACAGCAATGGATTTATTGATATTGAAACCCCTTTCCTGACCAAAAGTACGCCTGAAGGCGCCAGGGATTATCTGGTTCCCTCAAGGGTGAATCCTGGAAATTTTTATGCCCTTCCCCAGTCCCCCCAGCTTTTTAAGCAGCTGCTGATGATTTCGGGATTTGACCGGTATTACCAAATTGTCAAATGCTTCAGAGATGAAGATCTCAGGGCGGACCGCCAGCCGGAATTCACCCAGATTGATATGGAACTTTCCTTTGTCAATGAAGATGAAATCATGGAAATTGCCCAGGGCCTGATCCAGAGTATCTTTAAACAGGTTCTTGGAAAAGACCTTACAACACCCTTTCCAGCTCTCACATATGATGAGGCCATGGAGCGGTTCGGCCTGGACCGGCCTGACATGAGATTCGGCCTTGAGCTGTGTAATGTATCGGACATTGTAAAGGATGCAAATTTTAAAGTCTTTTCCAGTGTTGTTAAAAAAGGCGGCCTTGTCAAAGCCATAAATGCCAAGGGATGTGCCTCTTTCACCCGGAAACAGATTGATGAGCTCACCGATTTCACAGCAGTTTACAAAGCCAAGGGACTTGCCTGGATAAAAATAAAGGAAGATCAGTGGCAGTCCCCCATTGCCAAGTTTTTCACCGATGATGAAAAACAGGCCCTGGCCCAGCGCCTGGACCTTGAACCAGGGGATATTGTATTTTTTGTTGCAGACCAGCCAAAAATCACCAATGAGGCCCTGGGGCAGCTGAGAAATGAACTGGGACGCCGCCTGGAATTGATCTCCGATGATGTGTTTGCCTTTACCTGGGTTACACATTTTCCTTTGTTTGATTACGATGAAACTGAAAAACGGTACCAGTCACTTCATCATCCCTTTACAGCCCCCCATGAAGAAGACATTGACAAGCTGTCCACAAATCCCCTGGATATCAAATCCAGAGCCTATGATCTGGTGCTCAACGGGATTGAAATCGGAGGAGGCAGTATTCGTATCCATGATACATATCTCCAGGAAAAAATTCTCAAATGCCTGGGTATTGAAGCAGAAGAAGCCCATGAAAAATTCGGGTTTCTCCTGGAAGCCCTGGAATCGGGAGCCCCTCCCCACGGAGGGATAGCCTTTGGCCTTGACCGGTTGATGATGATATTGTGCAGGGAAGATTCCATCAGAAATGTCATTGCATTCCCCAAAACCCAAAAAGCCACCTGCCCATTGACGGAAGCGCCATCCAGAGCAGGTTCTGCCCAGCTCCAGGAACTGGCCATCAAGGTGTCCAGAATACCAGAATAAAAGCACAAAGAATAATTCCAAAACAAAAAGTCCGGCCTTGGATCAAGGCCGGACTTTTTGTTTACAACCATTTACTTACCGGGTTCTATACAATCTCTTATTTAGGTATTTAAAGGGATGCTGCCCGCTTTCTTCTCACATGGAGTATTGGGGTGTTAAAGACCAAGGCGGAAACATTATCATCCCGTTTGACTTTCAGTTCCAGGGAGTCCTTATCAATTTCAAAATACTTTGAAATCACATCCACAATGTCCTTTTGAAGATCGGTCAAGGTGGTGTCATTGACTTCGAGCTTGTCATAAATCAAAGAGAATTGAAGCCTTTTTTTGGCTTCATCTTTGCTTTTTTTCTGACCGGTAAACCGTTTCAACAATCCTGATAGCATGAAATTCTCCTTATTAGTTTAACCCGAATGTTTTGCTGATTTTGCTCCACATGCTTGTTTTATAGGTGGGTACTTCAATGGGAATTTTCTCGCCATTGAGACGTTTTGCAATGCGTACAAAGGCCCTGCCCGCTTTAGAATCCTTCTGAAGCACCAGGGGTGTGCCTGTGTTGGTGGAAATCAACACCTGTTCATCCATTGGAACTATGCCTGCCAGCTCTATGGAAAGTACTTCAAGGACATCTTCATGGCTGAGCATCTCCCCCCTTGCCACCCGGGATGGCTCAACCCGGTTGACAATGAGCCTGGGGTTAAGGGAACGGGAATATAAGAGCCCGATAACCCGGTCGGCATCCCTGACAGCGGAAACATCAGGGGTACAGACTACCAGGGCTTCAGTGGCACTGACAACGGAATTTTCAAATCCCCGTTCAATTCCGGCAGGGGAATCCATTATCACATAGTCAAAATTCTCACGCAACTCCTTTGCCACCCGTTCCACCCCGGCAGGAGTCAACACATCTTTGTTATCGCTCTGGGAGGCAGGAATAAGGAAAAGATTTTCAATTCTTCTGTCCCGGATGGCTGCCTGCTCAATTTTACAGCGCTGTTTCACCACATCCACTATATTAAACACAATTCGATTTTCCAGGCCCATGACAACATCCAGATTTCTCAGTCCAATGTCCATATCAACTATGGCCACACGATTTCCTTCAAGGGCAAGTGCAGCACCAATGGATGCGGTTGCCGTTGTTTTGCCGACACCGCCTTTTCCCGATGTCACAACTATGATTTTTCCTTCCAAGTCACACCTCAATTTTAAATTTTCTGTTTAAATAGCTTCGGGCCAGGGCATCCGCCTGAACGGGCTTGCCTTCATATAGTCTTTTACAATAATTTTATTATTTTCCACACATGCAAATTCAGGTTTATCACCGGCCCCGTCTTTACTGCCGGCAGCAGAAACTCTTCCGATTTTCACATTGGTGGGGTTAAACTCAAGGGCAAAAACAATGGTATCTTGGTTGTCTGGAAAACCTGACTGAACATTACCTGAAAGCTTACCAAGTACAATCACATTACCACCGGCAATGATTTCAGATCCAGGATTCACATCACCGGTGATAACCAGATGTTTTTTTGCATTAATTTTCTGACCTGACCGGACCCGCCCCCTGAGCATGAGGACATCACTGCTATGGTGATTCCAGCCACGGGACAGATCCCTCTGCCTGATTCTTTCAGTTGGAATGGATCTTTTTTGGGGAGAGGCAGTTATATTACCCAGATCAAAATTTTTATCCAGATGGGTTTTTATTCTCTGGAACAGATCTTTGCGGGCCTGGTCTTTATTCTCCGGGTCTTTATTCTCCGGGACTTTTCCAATATCCAGGATTATGTCTGCATTCACAGCCAGATGCTTTAATTTTCTAAGCAGTTTATCAATTTCCGAAATCAGAGTTTCTTCTGGGTGGGAGGGATCAAGGGTAATCCAGAACCCTTTGCCCGCTCCTTTTAATTTAACAGGCGCAGTATTTTCAAAATTAATCATTTCAATTCTTTAGCAGATAAATGGTAGCAAATAAATGGTTTATAAATATCCGGGATATATAAAAAATCAAGGTAACATAGTCAAGGACTGAATCAGTTACCAGGGTCAGGAAACCTGATCATCGAGTGGAAAGCTGAGGCAGTACCATTTTAAGTACTGCCCTTTGGCTGCAAATAATTATGATCCAAGAACTTCCCTTATCTTATGGGAAAAATCAATCACTGAATAGGGTTTCAAAATATACCCCTTGCACCCTTTTTCCAGCATTGCCTGGGCTTTTTCATCAATGGAGTAACCTGTTGAAAGCAGCACTTTAACATCAGGGTTCTTTTTTTTTAATTCCAGGAATGTCTCAAGGCCGTTCATTTCAGGCATGATCATATCCAGAACCACCAGATTGATCTTGTCCTTTTTCTCTGAATAAATCTTCAGGGCTTCTTTTCCGGAATTCGCTGTAATTACATTATAGCCTAAGGCTTTACATATCTCTCTTCCAACGGTGAGAATTCTCAGTTCATCATCAACCAGCAGGACTGATTCATTGCCCAGTGCCAGTGTTTCATCTGCCGAAGGCATGTCGAAATCTTCAATGGGTTCAGCCAGGGGCAGGATAATGGAAAAAGAAGATCCCACATCGGGAGAACTCCAGATATCAATAATTCCGTTGTGATTTTGGATGATTTCCCTTGCAAAGGTAAGGCCCAGCCCCTTTTTTTCTGGATGATTCCTATGGTTTGCAGAATAAAAAGGCTTAAAAATGTTTTCCAGGGTCTCCTCGTCCATACCAATACCAGTATCGGTTATGGTTATCTTGACAAAGAATCCTGTATCAACGCCATATACCTCTGCTGTCCCATTAAGGATGGCTGCAGATTCAGTAATAACAGAGAGCTTTCCCCCATCAGGCATGGCAAGAAGCGCATTGTCCACAATGGCCTTGATGGCCTGATTTATCTTATCCGGATCTGCATTAACAACCAGGGGTTTGGAGTCAAGATCAGCTTCCAGAATCAAGTTTTTCCCCTTGAGATCAAGATTCTCCATTGACCTGCGCACAAGACGGTTCACATCAATGGAACTGGTGTAATACTCATCCACCTTGGCAAAACCCAGGAGTTGATTGGCAATTTCAGACCCCTTGTCAATACAGTCAAGTATTTCCCTGATATGGCTGTAAAGAGGATCAGAGTGATTGATGCTGTTCATCATCAGAGATGCATGGCCCTTTATGGCTGCCAGGAGATTGTTAAAATCATGGGCAATACCTCCTGTAAGAGCCTCTACAGCATCAGGTGATTCATTTTTCAATTGTATATGTTCCATTTGCCACCTCTAACTTGATAAACATTTTTAAAATAGGCTTTCTCAGGAGTATACTTCATAAGTATTGTTCTTTTCAATCAGGGAAACCCTGATTTTTGCTCCAAAAGCTATTTTTTTTAGTCCAGGGAGATAATATCTTCCTTTATGGCAAATTTTGTCAATCCTGCAATGGTAAAAATATTGAGTTTTTTCATGATATTTCTGCGGTGACTTTCAATGGTTTTAACGCTTACACACAATTTTTCAGCAATCTCCCTGGTCTTTCCCCCTTCAGCCACCAACTGAAGAACTTCCCGTTCTTTGGTGGAAAGCTGATTAAACTTCAAAACCTCGTCACCCTGGACTAATGATTGATCAGAGCTGTTTACATACATTCCCGCTATGGCAGGGGTCAGATAACAATTCCCCTGAAAAACTTCCTGAACCGCATAATACAGCTCACTAAAGGCTGACTCCTTTAAAAGATATCCAGAAGCTCCTGCTGCAAACATTTTATCAATAATGGTTTTACTGGAATGCATGGACAGGGCAATGATTTTTGTGCCGAGCACTTCCCTGCAGATCCTGGCCGTGGCTTCAACCCCGTTGAGATCAGGCATGGAGATATCCATAATAATGATATCCGGTTCCAGGGCAATGGTTTTTTCAACAGCTTCCCTTCCGTTGCGGACAATATCCAATACAGTGACACCCTTTTTCTCCAGCAGGCTTTTAATCCCTTCCCGGATAATTGCGTGATCATCTGCTATGATAACTTTTATTTCCATGCCTTCCATAGAAAATCCTTTATTTATAAAAGTCTATCCTGAAGCCAGATGAAAATCAAATAATACTTTATTTTTTAATGATACCATTTTGGTAATATAGGACTGAGAATTACTATGGTAGGTCCTTTTTTATTGCCCAAAGGAGTGAATACTGATACATAGCACAGGTTAATGAAATAATAATTGTAATAAAACAAAGTATAATATATAAGGAATTTATTCCTGTGATACCATCCTATAAACTTGTCAGCCGTGAGTTCAGGCAGGAAAATACCCAGGTTAAAATTGGTGATGCTGTTTTCGGCAATGGAACCATGCCTGTGATTGCCGGACCCTGTGCTGTTGAAACCCGGGAACAGATATTATCCATTGCCAGATCAGTGAAAAAAGCAGGTGCACTCCTCCTCAGGGGCGGTGCATTTAAACCCAGGACATCCCCCTATGACTTCCAGGGCCTTGGAAAACAGGGCCTGGAACTTCTTGCAATGGCCAGAGAAGAAACAGGACTGCCCATTGTCACAGAAGTCATGGATGTTGAAAACTTTGATCTTGTGGAAGCATATGCAGATGTGGTTCAGATCGGCACTAGAAATATGCAAAACTTCAGTCTGCTGAAAAGGGCTGGAAAATCCAGAAAACCTGTGATTTTAAAGCGGGGAATGTCTGCCATGCTCCAGGAATGGCTCATGGCTGCGGAATATATCATGGCCCAGGGCAACTCCAATGTCATCCTATGTGAAAGAGGTGTAAGAACCTTTGTCCGGCACAGCCGGAACACCCTGGACTTGTCTGTGGTCCCAGCGATAAAAAAAGAAACCCACCTGCCCATTATCGTGGACCCAAGCCATGCTTCCGGTGTTCGTGACCAGGTTGTATTCCTTGCCTATGCATCGGCTGCCATTGGTTCGGACGGGGCAATGATTGAAGTTCATAACAATCCAGAAAAAGCTCTCAGTGACGGGGCTCAATCCCTTTATCCCGACCAGTTCACCAGAGTTATGGCTAAAATGAATGCAATCCATTCAATTATTGGGAGCACGTAATGGAAACCTTTCAGGTGAAAGGCCTCCAGGGGCTTTCTTCCATCCATGTAGGAGAAAGCCTTTCAAATATTAACAAATATCTTCCAAAAGATGTCACACCTGTTATCATCACAGATGAAAATATAAAAAGTCTCTACCAGAAAAAATTTCCCCAGGGCCCTGTGATCACCATTGGCATGGGTGAAAAAATTAAAACCCTTGCCACAGTGGAGAGCATTTTAAATGAACTGATCTGCCTTTCCTGTGACAGATCCAGCTTTATCCTGGGTATTGGAGGTGGTATTGTCTGTGATATTACAGGTTTTGCCGCATCCATTTTTTTACGGGGAGTACAATTCGGCTTTGTTTCCACCTCCCTTCTTTCCCAGGTGGATGCCAGTGTAGGTGGAAAAAACGGGGTTAACCTTAATAATTTTAAAAATATGCTGGGGGTCTTTAACCAGCCTGAATTTGTTATCTGCGATATTGATCTTTTGCAGACCCTTCCCAAGCCTGAAATTTCCAATGGCCTGGCAGAAATTGTCAAACATGGCCTTATCAGAGATATCAATATGATGAAGTTTATTGAAAAAAACCTTCAGAAAGCCCTTGACCTGGACAGGGAAACCATTTTCAAGCTGGTGGCAGAGTCAGTTTCCATAAAATCCCAGGTAGTCCAACAGGATGAAAAAGAAGCAGGAGAGCGGCGAAAACTCAACTTTGGTCACACCATTGGCCATGCCATTGAAAAACTGGACCAGGCTGGCCATGGCCGTGCAGTATCCAAGGGCATGGTGGCAGCAGCCATGTTCTCCCGTCAAAGGGGCATGATCACCCAAGATGATGTGGAAAGAATCATAACCCTGCTAAAAGGGCTGAACCTGCCGGTGAACCTGGATTATGGGGCTGACCAGATAATGGAAGCCGCCTCCAGGGACAAAAAAAAACAGGGCAGTAACCTCCATTTTATATTCCTTGAAGCTCTTGGGAAAGCCCGGGCAGAAAAAATCAGGTATGAAGAAATGAACGCCTTTATTCATTCCACCTTCAAATAAAAGATAATTGACTATCCACCCTTTAATATCTCGTTTTGTTTCTGCAAAAAAGCAGAAACAAACAGTATAAACAATAAAAGGTGCCTTGATGGCTGAACAAAAAAACAATCTGGAAATTCAACCGGGCCTGGACGAGCTGATCTCTCCCTTTTTACCCATATGGGATGCCCTTCCCCTGGGAATTGCCATCTATGACAAACAGGGGAATATTGTTTTTTATAATCAGGCCCAGAGCCATATTGATAACCTGCCCGTTGATTTTGCCCTGGGAAATAATGTACGCTTTCTTTACGGTCCTGACCCTGGTCCCAGCCTTGTCATAGCCTGCCTCCAAAGTAAAAAACCCATTCATAATTATGTTTGTGTATATCGCACGGTCAAAGGAAATGCCATTAATTCAGCATCCTGGGTATTGGAGGTTGCTGCAAGGTCGCACATAGTCAAATCCTGATACATCATATCAAGATGGCTTGTTTCAGCTTTAAGCTCATTTGGGTGTACAGATTCATGGGCCGTCATCTGTTTAAGCGGGGAAGACTGGACAAGTTTTGCAATTTTCTGGTAATCTTCCATGGTTCCGGGACGCTGGGTTTTATCTTTTTGGGAAATATAAACCTCCCCGCCGGTTCCGCAAAGAACAGGGGTGCCTTTTCCAAATTTAAGATTATTTTCAGCATTTCTGGCTCTTATCTCAAATGTTTCAGGTGCGCTTTCAACGGCATTTAAAACCTGCTTTTCATTGAAAAACACTTTTGAGCCTTCGGTTTTAAATCCATTATTCTTGAATATATCCAATACTCCTTTACTATCCATCACTATACCCTGCTTCTCCAGAATTTTCATGGAAGCCCCTTGAATCAAATCCAAATCAGCTGTAGAAAATGGTTTGTTTACTAAAATCTGGTTAGTAGGCATGAGTTACCACCTGTTTTTTTATTTAACTAATTGTTTAACGCCTTCTTCCCGGATTTCCTGCAATGCTGTAACAACTGATTCGGAAAGCGGTTTTGACTTATGGTTTTCTATTATTTGAGCCACTTTTTCATCGGCTCTTTCTTCAAGGGATTTGCTGCCTTGCTTTTGCCATGTTTCAAAAGAATCCTTGCAAAAAAGTTCCGGCTGCCAGGATTCTTTGCGCATATGGTTCAATGTATGCTGCTGGGTCAGGTAATTTCCACCAGGGCCTACAAGATGAGTTACCTCTGTTGCCAGTGTCTCAGCACTGACTTCAATTCCCTGGATAAATCGTTTAACCCAGCTGATAATCTCATCTCCCAAAACCATCATTGCACAGGAACAGGTCATACCCATATATCCCACATCATGAATAGCACCACAGGTAATCTGCGGCATATGACGGGTTGCGCACACAAAAATTCGTTCAACAACTTCATGGGGGAACTGCAACGGGGTAATAGGTTCCGGATATGGAACAAGAAAAGGCTTCATGGTAAGCTGATCCTGCCCACCGGCCATTTCAGCGGCCATATCCAGTACCAGCTCAACCCCTTTGCTTGAGTAACCGCAAAAGAAGACAGGTTTGGCAGTATTTTGTACAACAGTTTCAAACTCATAAAGCTCGCCTGCATCTCCCGGTACATCCTGGGCGCTGCCAAAGGGCATTACAAAATCCAGGTTTGTCAGGGCGTCAGCTACCTTTGCCCCCCAGGCAATATCTGTCATTGTGGTGAGTCGAATATCTTTTTCAAGAGCATGTCTGTGATTGGGGCTTGCTGTGGACGAGCCAAAATAGCTTTTACGGCAGCTGAGATCCAGAGCAGGTTCCCCATCTCTACTATAAAGATTAAACCCTTTTGGTACCTTAACAAGGGCATCCTCAATGATATAACGAGGAACGTGCACATGGTCACCTTTCACATGTGCACCAGCTTCGTTCAGCAGATTTAACGCCTTTTTATGATTAACCTGACAGCAGGTTCTTTACAAAATCAAAAAAGCAGCCTGTTTGATTTCATGAATCTGATCATCGGTAATTGTTTTCAAGGCCGGCGTTGTGTGGCCTGAATATCCCGCATGTAACATATCTAATCTCCTATTTGTTTCATTTGTTCGATACGTGTTTGTTTAGCATACAGCAATAGCCATGCCAGGAAGTAAAAATTTTTAAAAACACCATAATAACAAGTAGTTATTCTTTATA
>JAOZST010000237.1:0-4749 GCA_029939535.1 Desulfobacteraceae bacterium
TTGACAGGCCATAGGGCGGGGGGATGATATTTTCCGTGCCTGTTGAAAAGATTCTTCCCCTGGCCATGGAGATTCTTGTATCACTGCATTCATGCAGCCATTGAAGATCATGGCTGGCAATCACCAGGGTACACCCCCAGTCATCCCTGGCAGCCAGGGAGGCTTTTCGGATCAGACTGGCGCTTTTTGTGTCAACACTGGCCACGGGTTCGTCCAGGAGTAAAACTTCTGGTTTCAGGATCAGACGGGCTGCCATGGCCACCCTCTGGGCTTCACCACCGGAGAGTTCATGCCATTTACGCCGGGCAAATCCCTGAAAGTCAAGACCCACTGTTTCAAGGGAACTCTGTATCCTGTTTTCAAGATTATCCAGGTCTTTTCTGATTTTCAGACCATAGGAAATATTTTCAAAAACCGTTCGTTTCAATAGATAAGGTTTCTGGGTGAGAAGACTGATCCTGGATCTGATTCGGGGGGAAAAGGGAGTTTCTTTGCGGCCTTTGAATTTCACCTGGCCAATACTTGGTTTCATGGCAAAGGCCATGATTTTCAAAAGTGTGCTTTTGCCGCTGCCGTTGGGACCTGACAGGCCTGTAATGGAACCCTGTAAAATTTTTAGTTGATCAATATCCAATACTTTTTTATCCCCATAATAGTGCTGGATATGGCCTATTTCATAGGAAATTTTGGTCATTTCACTGCTTTCTTAAAAAGGACAGGGAAAGGTTTACGCTAAAGGCAATACCCAGGAGGACAATACCCAGTGCAATGCCGTCGGCAAAGAGTCCCTTGTTGGTTTCAAGGGCAATGGCCGTGGTAATGGTCCTTGTGTGGTATTTTATATTGCCCCCCACCATCATGGAAATTCCCACTTCCGTTAATACCCTGCCATAGGCTGTAACAGCTGCTGCAAGTATCCCATACCGGACTTCCCACAAACAGGTGACAATGATGTTTTTTTTGCCTGCACCCAGGGAAACAAGGGTCAGTTTGAGTTCCGGATCAATGTTCTCCACAATGGATGCAGTAATAGCCGTTACAATGGGAAAGGCAAGTATTGTCTGGCCAATTGCAATCCCGGTGAGGGTGAATAAAAGCTGGAATTCACCCAGAGGTCCCTGGCTGGAGATCAGGGCATATACCAGCAGGCCCACGGTAACTGTGGGCAGGGCAAGCAGGGTGTCAAGAATAGTTCGCAAGGCTCTTTTCCACGGGAAATCAAAGTATCCCAGAACAAATCCGCAGGGCAGGCCTGTTACAAGACTTATCACCATGGAGAATGTGGATACCTTGATGGTTGCAGAGACTGCAGTCCAGGTGGAAGGGTCAAAGCTTATGAGCAGTTCAATGGCTTTGAGAAACCCGGCAACAATAAAATCCATAAACTCCTAGGGCTATTTTTTAGCATTTGGTATGAATAACTTTTGACCCAGAAGCCTGAACTCTCCAATGAGTTCCTGGGCAGGCCTGGAGGCCATCCAGTTGGAAAATTTCAAGGATAGATCGTATTTGGCCCCGGCACAGTTTCCAGGGTCCAGGGTAATTACACTATATTGATTCAAAAGGATCTTATCTCCTTCCACCAATATTTTCAAGGGGGCATTGCCGCCCTTCTGGTCCTGATATTTGATATAGGTGCCCCGGTCCGTCATTGTATAACCGGATCTTTCCTGGGCCATATGGATGGTTGCAAGCATGCCCTGACCAGTCTGGATATACCAGTTTTCTTTTTCAGGCAGTTCCATGCCTGCATTTATCCAAAGCTGTTTTTCTTTTTTATTGGTGCCGGAATCATCTCCCCGGCTCATGAAAAAAGAGGAATTCTTTTTTACATCCCCAAGGGCATCGGTAATTTTTTTGCCTTTAATTCCAGCAGGATCTGATTCAGGGCCGATGATAATAAAATCATTATACATGATTTCCTGCCGGTCTTTTCCATATCCATTTTTTATATATATTTTTTCAGCAGAAGGTGCATGGACCAGCAGTACATCCACATCACAATTTTGACCCAGCTTCAGGGCCTTACCGGTTCCAGTTGCTGTCCATTTAAGGGCAATCCCGGTTTGTTCTGTAAAATGCGGGATCAAATAGTCCAGAAGACCTGTGTTGTCCGTGCTGGTTGTGGTGGCCATCATCAAGCCTTTTCCCCCTGCCAGAACAGTATTTGCCGAAATCACAAGGAATACAACAGCCAAAAGGCTTGAAATCAATTTTTTTCCGTTCATTTTCAATTTCCCCATTGAATTGTAAAGGTTTATCATCTCAATGTCGGGAGATATGTTACTATTGGTTCTCTGTCAAGAGAATAGTTTGTTTTTATTCGATATTTTGACAGTACTAACTCATATTAACCAATAATAACAATTTGAAAGTGAAATTACGTTTTATCTATCCTTTAAAAAAAGCCCATGGTACTCATCTTCGGATATATGCTTTTTCAGGCGATCATTGATAAAGAGATAGATTTCTTCCAATTCTACATCTGAAAGCCTTGGAAGAAAGGTTTTCATAAAAAGGTCTTCTGAAAATTTCTGCAGGTAAAACATGATGGTGTCTTCATCAGCCTGGCGGTTCATGCCAAATGCTCCAAGCCCTTTATATTCCTGTATAAAATTGTGGGTATCTTTTTTCATGCCTTTGCAGCTTGCCTTTTTTAATTTTTATATGTATCAAATCCAGATTTGCTCCTGTTTCAATGAATATTTTTCAGCTTTTTCTAAATATTGGATACCCTGAAGCCGGGTTCCCATATCAAAATATAATAAACCCTCTTCATGCCTGCAGCCTGTTTCCTGGCTGATATCAATACTGTTTCCCCAGAATTTACGGGCCTTTTTATGGTTTCCTTTTAACCAATAGAATGATCCGTTCAGTCTATGGGCTTTTGGCAGGCCGCATTTATAATTTTTGGACATAAATACGAGGACCAGCATGTGATGAAACATGATTTAATGCAGTATAAAACTAATGAAAGATCATAAAACAAAGGAGTTGAAATTTTGTTTTGAAAAACTCGTGTCAAATAAAAAAATGATATTAGATGTCATTTTTTGCTGAATAAATACCTTTCTTTTACGGGAAAGTCTTTTTTAAAATCCGGCTTTTCCAGATAAAATTTAAGACCCTCCCGTTTGGTATAAAGCCTGAGTGAATTATAGATATACGCACATGAATTGATGCTTTTTCATTCCAATAGTAACAAGCAGAAGGTGTCAATTCATCTGCCATTAACTATAGGGCTTATGGATTTGTCCAGCTCGATACCTTTATTTTATGGTAACGTCATCAAGTTTCCAAAGGAGAATACCCCCCTGACTTTCAAAGAACTTGAAGTCTGCCGATAACGAGATTTCCTCAGTAAGAGACTTATTATAAATCACATTTTCAAGTGAAAATGAAAGATCAGGATTAATTATTATTGGATCGGTGTCACCATTAGGCGGTTCATCCACGATCGGAGGAAAAGTATTGAAACTTAATGAATTTGAGCTAGCACGATTAGAACCACTATTTTCTCTGACCTGCATTGAACAAGATAAGGTATCACCGCCGGAATTATTGATTTCATCAACAATCTCTTTGGGTATAAATGCCCGGCCCATATGTAGCGGTGTGCTTATGCTATAGAGGATTATCATTGAATCGCTTTCATCGATGCGTATATATGCCCGAACACTAGAATTATTGAGGGGTTCAAGGGAATAAAAGGATTCTTGAAAATCCCAGGTCCAAACAACATTTCCTGAAGAATCAACAACAAATTCGAATGAATCTGATGATACAATGGGAAGATAATCCCTATTTGTGAAATGAGTCTCTGCAGTTAGCACTTGTCCGTTTGTTGTGGTAACTTCAAGGAAGTATGTCCCATCTATTAGGGGTTCTGTAAAATTTGTATATGTCTCAATATACCGCACGGTTCCCCAACTCCTCCAATTTCCAAGATAACTATCATAGGATGTGGATCGATATTCATAGGGATCGCCAACCGTTAATGCCGGCAACATCATTAATTCCCCGTTTGGATCTGTAACTTTAAAGTCAGACACAATATTTGTCACTACATTTTGATCATTTTCATCTTTTAAGTAAATGACAACTCTGTTGATCTTATTGCCATTTCCATAAATTCGTTGTTGAATACCAAACCAATTTATTGAGTAGGTTTCAGCTGAAGCAACAATAGCAGACCCCATAACGATAAAGCTAAAAATAATTGCCGCAAAGATCCAGGAAACACATCGATTTTTAATCATTCTTAAATTCCTTTTTATTTGATTATAAAATAATGTTACAGACCTCGTAAATATTAACCTGCTATGACTTTTTTTGGGACAATTTATCCACTAATAGAACCAGAGAATTTATATTTTGGGGCTCTATAGTCTGAATTCCATGGCTGGAATGTCAAAAAACATACATAACCTTGCGAATAAAGATCTTTAACAGTATTCTTGATCTTAAATTACGAGGTCTGTATTAGATATTAAATCAAAATTCTTTTGTCAATCAGTAAAAACCCTTAATTTTAATATTTTTTTCAAGGATGAAGAATCAATAAATTCTTTTGTCAAGAGATGGATAAAAAATTTTTACAAGCCTGTATCCCTTCAGATGTGTCAACAGGCAATGGATTTGCAGCTCCTTTTTGCTATGGGGATAAATATTGGACTGGTTTTTTGTTTGTCAATTCCATGGATATGTATTCGTACTGCTTGACAGGATAAAAAATATTCTGTAGATATT
>JAOZST010000238.1:0-4736 GCA_029939535.1 Desulfobacteraceae bacterium
GATAAACTCTAAAAGTGATTTTGTGCACGTTCTGCATGAACGTCCCCGATTCCGTATATAAAAAAACCACTCTTGACAGCGGTCGTAACAATACATAATATAATATGTATTGTTACGACAAACAAGGAGGTACGTATGAACACAGAGATGGTTCGTCTAAATGTGACCATTCCCAAAAATTTATTCATCGCTTTGAATGAACATGTCGGCCCCAGGAAAAAAAGTCAGTTTATAGCCCATGCGATTCGAAAACAGATTAAGCAAAATCAAAAAGAAACCTTGGACAAGGCATTGGAAGAAGGATATCGCAAGACCAGACAAGAAAGCCTTGCCATTGCCAATGAATTTGCGAATGTCGATTTAGAGGGGTGGGATGCTTATTAAAAGAGGTGGAATTTACCTGGCGGGCCTTGATCCGGCCATGGGTCATGAAATCTCAAAAACCCGCCCTGTCGTGGTCATTTCAAATGATAAAAACAATACGTTTTCCGGAACCGTTACAGTATTGCCCGTTACATCTAAATCCCTTGAAAAAATCTATCCATTTGAAGTCGGGGTCAAAAAGGGAAAAGGTAACCTGCCCAAAAATTCTAAAATCAAAGCAGACCAAATTCGAACCCTCGACAAAAGACGGTTGATTAAACCCATCGGCACACTTTCCGGCGATGATTTGGCTATGGTTGAAAAAGCCATCAGCATTCATTTGGAACTGCCCGGATAAAACTTTCAACTTATGGCTTTATGCTTGTAACTTAGTCCTGTACCCTGAGTCCTCCGCACACAATGCGGTCCCAGTACCTGAACCCTATTATATCTTTCATCATTCATCATGCGGCTTCATCAAACAGAAATAAAAACAATAAAAGAAACAATCCTATCCCTTGATGAAAGCGCTGAGATCTACATTTTCGGATCCAGGGCAGATTCAACTTTAAAGGGCGGTGATATCGATATCCTGGTACTTTCTAAAAGTCTTTCGTTTGATGACAAGCTCAAAATAAAACAGATGATTTTCGAAACGCTGGAAGAACAGAAAATTGATTTATTAATTGCCCGGGATACAAGCTCTCCGTTTGTCCGTATGGCTTTAAAAAAAGGGGTGCGAATAGAATGAATGATGTGACTGAGGCATTGAAATATGAACTTCACGAGTTAGAAAAGGCCGGAGATATCCTCGAGTATTCATATAAGAAATGCAAAGCAATCGGCGTTAAACCGGGATTGGACAACGACCAATTGGAAAGTTTTGAAGCGCTGACAAGCAGATTTGCACGTCTTAGCGATATCATTATTCAAAAAATATTACGATATTTTGACATCCTCGACCTTGAAGAAAAGGGGACGGTAAGAGACAGGATTAACCGTGCAGAAAAAAGGCAGGTTATTGAATCTGCCGATGATTTTATTCAAATTCGTATCTTACGAAATGAAATTGCCCATGAGTATCAATCAGAAACCATCTATATGATTTTTGAAAAAGTTGTGGAATTGACGCCTGTATTATTAAAAAGCGTCGACAGCCTCACCACATACGCCAATAAATATTGACATCCGCTTAACTACACAACTATTGAGTTTTAATCTATTCATGATGCGGTACTTGTTACGCATAATACGAGGGAATTTATGCGAGTAACGGACCTCAAAATTGAAGATTGGGAGCTGATAAAATAATTTTTAATGAAAATTTAAAACCTTGTCCTTTATCTCCCAAGAATCAACTACCCCCTCTTGTTATAACGAGTTATCCCCTTATTTATGATTAGCAAAGATCAACATTTATGGAATTTGATCAAAACAGTTAACAGGTAAAAAAGGACTTACGCACGTTCTGCACGAATGTCCCCAATTCTATTCTCTACCGGCAAAAAAATCCATGCACAATTAAAATTTGACAACTGGTTATACTTCGATTATTATTAAGTATAACATTTTACATGAGGAGGAAAGGCATGGTCGCAACTTCAAAAGACTCTGTAAAGATGAAAGTCTTTCCTAAAGGACAGATTGTCATTCCTGTTGCTTTAAGAAAAAAATATCATATTGAGATTGGAGATCGTGTTGATGTCATTTCAAAAGCCGACGGCATCTTCCTGAAACCCGTGCCAAAAAATGGAAAGGAGGAATCTCTGACTGACTGCTTATTTGGAATGTTTAGAAAATATTCAAAAGGAAAACCAAAACTTAAAAAAGCGGATATTAACAGGGCAACGGAAGCAGGCTTTATTCAGGAGTGGGGAAAATGATAGCCCTCTTGGATACCAACGTTCTAATTCGTTTTTTAACATCCGACAAGACACAAAAGTTCCAGGGGGTATATACTCTGTTTAAATCCCTGGAGCGTGGAGATTTGCGGGTTGAGCTGAAATTGATTGTTTTGTTCCAGGTAATATTTGTTTTAAAAAGCTTTTACTCTGTTCCCATAGAAGAGATAGCAACCGGAATGCTGAACATCCTGAAATATAAGGGGATTATTGTTAAGGAGAAAGGAATTGTTCGCAGGATGCTGAAACTCTGGCATGACAACAAATTGGACATTGTAAATTGTTATTTGATTGCCTGTTTAGAAGGAGATCGACAAAATATCCTTTATAGCTATGATCGTGACTTTGATAAATTCGAAATCAATCGCAAGGAGCCTTAGAAGGTAACAGCGTTCCCCATAAAAACAAAAACGAGAAATCAATAATCCAATGGAATCGTTTTTGTCTTTTATTCCATCGGGGTTAAATTCATGCAATGAGGAGCAAAGTTTATCCAGCCTGCCCTGTGAAACGCGGAGCCTGTTTCTCCGGGGTGGAATTGCTCGCTAAGAGCACCCGAAGGGATTCAACCGGGGCGTATTTAACCGGGGTGGCAAAAAATCCCTCATGCCCTTCAGTCGCTCATGGTAAACAAATATATCTCACAGAGCTCACAGAGCCCGCAGGGGTAAGTCAAAAAAAACATGCTCTTTCTCTGTGCGCTCTGCGAGAAACCCTCTATATTTAATAAAGTTATAATTTTATGCGCCCGAAGCGCCACCAGGAAGGGAGAGACATCATGGAAGTGCAAATTCCGCTTGATAAAATGACGACGATGGACAAACTTCGTGCTCTGGAGAAAATTTGGGACGATCTGCAGCGAAAACCGGCGGATGTCCCATCTCCTTCCTGGCACGGTGATGTTCTGCAGGCCAGGGAAGGACGGATTCAAGAAGGTTCTTCCCGATTCTTGGACTGGAGCGAGGCAAAAAACAGAATTCGCGATCGAACAAGATGAAAATCAAAATTCTTGAGGATGCAGAGCAAGATCTGCTTGACGGATTTCTTTTCTATGAAGCCCAAAATTTCGGTCTTGGTCAGTACTTTCTTGATTCACTTTTTTCAGATATCGATTCTTTGCAGCTATTCGCAGGCATTCATTCATGGTATTTCGGCTATCAGCGGCTCCTGTCCAAGAGGTTCCCATTTGCCATATATTACCGGGTTGATAATGACATCATTAGAATCCGCGCAGTGCTGGACTGCCGTCAGGATCCTAAGAGGATCAAGGGTAGGATGACATAACCTCGCCTGGAAATGGTCTTTTTCTTAAAAGTGCCATTGGGGTGATAAAAAATGCAATCTAAGGTTAAAAAAAGCCCCTCTTTAAGTTGTTTGGCAATTATTTAAAATGTTTATTGATGTCTGCCCCTATAGACTAAAGGGGCAAAAAAGTCCTTGACAAGTATCAGGATTTAAAGAATATTATCTTTCATAACATTCATAATGTAATGTCTCCAATTCCTGATAATCAGCGTCCCCGCTGATATAGGAGGTAAAAATGTTGCTTAATTATACTGCAAAGTATTCCAAAATTGCTTCCGGCTATATGGGTCAGTTAATCGAATGGCCTGAAGTTGTGACTGAAGGCAAGGATATAGAAGAATGCCGCATGATGTTAAGAGATGCCCTGAATGAAATGCTCTTGGCTTATAAGCGCCAAAAAAAGGAAATACCGATAGGCGGAGCCCTGATTGAGCAAGTTCCAATAGAGGTTCAGAATGTCTATCAAACGGCGTGATCTGATACGATACTTTGAAAAAAATGGATTCCGGCTTTTGCGAGAGGGTGCAAATCATTCGATATACACAAATAATGTAAAAACCATTCCAGTCAAGAGGCATCGAACTCTCGACCGAATTACGGCCAATGAACTTTGCAAACAGGCCAGACTTAAACCAAAGTTTTAAAACCGCTGCTGCCTGGAAGAAAAACTGGTAAGCTTTATCCGTAAAAAATCCGCTTTCTCTATGAGTAACCGTTCACGGGCAATAAGCGTTTAAAATTTAACACATCACAGCAATTTTTTTTAAGAAACAATCTGCGTTCCATTCCCTGATGGTTTATATTGTCAGGAATGGAAACAATAATAACATATCGCAGGAGATCTGTCAGCAAGCAAGACATCAAAACTATCAACAAAATTATAGAGGAACGTCCTGAAAAAAGCAGGCGCTTCATTTCACAGGAAGTTTGCAGGAAATGGAACTGGAGACAACCTAACGGTGTACTTAAAGATATGGTGTGTCAAAGCCTGCTTCTTATTTTGGACTCAGAGGGCTTCATCAAACTGCCTCCTCGAAAATGTACTCCACCCAATCCTCTTGCAAACCGAAAGAAACCAACCTGGGTAGAGGTTGAGCAGACACCTTTTCAAAGCCCCCTCGAAGGCCTTTTTCCTATCAAGCTTATTCCCGTTCGTAAAACCCGTTT
>JAOZST010000239.1:0-4697 GCA_029939535.1 Desulfobacteraceae bacterium
CACCAAAGAAATATTTTTCGGTAGGTGTAAACTAATTTCTTTTGCCTGTTCCATGGTTACGTTTCTCGAACTTTTTTCAAAAAATACCAACCCAATGGCATCCGGGCCAAGTTCAGCACATTTTATGGCTTCATCAACCCTTGTAAGACCACAAATTTTAACCTGTGGTGATGAGTTTTTTATAATTTGCATATGCATAAAGACTCCCTTCTATCTTACTTATAAAGAGCAGAGTGATTTTAAAAAATCGATGGTCTTATCAGCTCTTACCAGGCTTTCACCAATGAGAAAATTATGAATCCCCGATGATTGGTTTCTTATAATATCTTCCTTTTTTGCAATGCCGCTTGCCGCAACAGCAACCTGGTCTGCATCAAGAAGGGAAAAAAGGCCCATGGCAGTTTTTATATCAGTATCAAATGAACTCAAGTTTCTGTTATTAATCCCAATCAATTTTGCACCGGCATTATTTGCAGATTTTAAGTCTTCTTCAGAGTTGATTTCAACCAGGGCATCAAGACCCAGCTCAGATGAAAGATCAAGATAATCTTTAAGCTGTGTTTTTGTTAAAATTCGGGCAATAAGAAGAACAGCGTCTGCACCGAGAACACATGACTCATAAAACTGATATGATGATATCATGAAATCTTTTCTGAGCATGGGAAGGGATGAAGCGCCCCGTGCTTTTTTAAAATCATCAAAACTTCCTTTAAAATATTTTGCCTCTGTTAATATAGATAATGCTCGAGCCCCTCCCTTTTCATATTTTTCTGCAAGGATTTCAGGGTTAAGGTCTGTATTGATATCTCCTTTTGAGGGGGATGCTCTTTTAATTTCTGCAATAATATTGACGGTATTTATACCATTATATCTTTTAAGATTTTCAAAAAAAGGACGTTTGCTGTCTCTTTGACTAACCCTTTTCATTAGTTGATTCTCGCTTATATTTTTTTTTGCCAAAGCAACTTCTTGTTTTTTATGATCAACAATCATTGATAAAAAATTCTTCCCCATATCTCTTTGCTCCAGAATCAATTTAGGACCGCAATTTTACATTTATTTAACCCATGATGGAAAATCACCTGTTTATCAGTTTTCCCGGGTAAATTGAACAATTCTGTTAAGTTTATCTTTTGCAGCACCAGTATCTATAGATGTTCTGGCAAATTTTATTCCTTCTTGAAAATCATTTGCCTTTCCTGCGGCAACAAGGGCAACCGAAGAATTAAGCAATACGATATTTCGTTTAGGGCCTTTTTCTCCTGTTAATACATTTTGAATGATTTCAACATTTTTTTTAATATCGCCTCCGGAAAGATCACCAGGATCGGATAGTTCTCCAAAATATTTTTCAGGGTTTAAATCAAAGGTTTTGATTTGGCCGCAATTCAGCTGGGACACCCTTGTCTGATCGCAAATTGAGATTTCATCCAGACCATCATGGCCATGAACAACAAAGGCTTTTTTAACGCCGAGTATATTTAATGCCAGGGCAAACATTTCTGTTAACTCAGGGGCATAAACTCCAAGGAGCTGACAATTTGCAGCAGCAGGATTGGTTAAAGGACCCAGCATATTAAAAATACTTCTTATACCCACTTCTTTTCTTGCATTACCGGCATATTTCATTGCCCCGTGATATTTGGGTGCAAAAAGAAAACCAATACCAACTTCTTCAATAGCCTCCTCTACAATTTCAGGATCAAGGTCGAGTCTTACGCCTAATGCTTCGAGAATATCCGCACTTCCACATTTACTTGAAACACTTCTGTTTCCGTGTTTCGCAACTGTTACATCACAGCCTGCCACAACAAAGGCTGTTGTTGTTGAAATATTAAATGTGTTTAAACCATCTCCGCCAGTTCCACAGGTGTCCACAATAACAGGAGAAGATACTTGTATTTTTACAGCTTTTTTACGCATTGCCCGGGCCGCTCCCGCCAATTCTTCAAAGGTTTCACCCTTTGCAGACAATGCTGCCATAAAAGCGCCGATCTGGGCATCTGTAATATTACCTGAAAAAATATCCAATATCATTTGAAACATTTCAGAGCCACTCAAGTCCTGGCCCTTGATAATTTTACTTAAATTTTCACGAAACATGATGTTTTTCCTTTTTTGAATTTATAACTCACCCGTACTCTTTAAAAAATTTCTAAGCAGCCTTTTTCCAACTATTGTCATTATGGATTCCGGATGAAACTGCATCCCCTGTGTTGAATGGGTTTTGTGTTTTATACCCATTATCTCACCATCATCTGTTTGTGAGGTTATTTTAAAACAATCCGGAAGGGTGTCCCGGCAGACAGCTAAAGAATGGTAACGCATTGCCTGGAAAGGTTTTTTAATCCCCGTATAGATGTGCCTGCCATCCGCGTTTATCATTGATGTTTTTCCATGCATTATTTTTTTTGCCGGTATGATTTTCCCGCCAAAGGCAGCTGCAATACTCTGGTGCCCTAAACAGATACCTAAAATAGGTTTTTCCCCTGAAAAATTTTTAATCACAGAAAGTGTTAAACCAGCACCCTCAGGACGTCCAGGTCCCGGGGAGATAATAATGCCTGTGGGGTTTTCTGAGGCAATATCATCTATTGTGAATTTGTCGTTTCGAAATACCAGAACATCGGCACCCAGCATTCTCAGGTATTGAACCAAATTGTATGTAAACGAATCATAATTATCGATCATTACAATCATGGATTTTCTCCTTTTTCATTTAAGAGGCTTAATGCTCTTTCAATGGCTTTTGCTTTATTCACGGTTTCAATTCGTTCTTTTTCAGGATCAGAATCTGCTACAATACCAGCCCCTGCTCTTATGATAAGTTTGTCCCCTTCAATAACGGCAGTTCTTATGGTTATGGCAAGGTCCATATTTCCATCAAAGGAAATATAGCCGACTGCACCTCCATATGGACCTCTTGGTTCTTTTTCGAGTTCAGCGATTATTTCCATTGCACGTACTTTTGGAGCACCGGATAGCGTGCCTGCGGGAAATGTGGCCCGAATAAGGTCCCATACATCTTTTCCATTTAAGAGATCACAATGAATATTTGAAACAAGGTGCATGACATGGGAGTATTTTTCAACGATCATAAGATCTGTCACCTGGACAGTCCCTGTTTCAGCAACTCGTCCCAGATCATTGCGACCAAGATCAACAAGCATAAGATGCTCTGAACGTTCTTTTTCATCAGACAAAAGCTCATGTGCAAGCCTTCTGTCTTCCTGTTCATTTTTCCCCCTCGGTCTTGTTCCTGCTATGGGCCTGACGGTTGCCAGACCATTTTCCAGACGAACCATAACTTCAGGAGAAGATCCAACAAGCGCCACCTCATTATAATGCATAAAAAAAAGATATGGCGATGGATTGATATATCTCTGTGCCCGGTAAAGTTGTGTAAGTTCTTTAGGTGCTTTAGATGTAAAAGGCTGGGATATGACAGCCTGGATTATGTCTCCTGCAAGGATATATTCTTTGGCTTTTTGTACATTTCTTCTATAGTCATCCTCACAATAAACAGGGGTTGGAAGCGTGCCGGTTTGATAAGTATCATCAATTGTCCGGATAACATTTTTTATTGTTTCAAGCATTTTATGAATTTTTATCTGGGCATCATCAAAGGCAAGGCTTTTATCTTCATAATCTTCTAAAAAAGTTATTATAACGCATAGCAGGGTGTTTCTGACATTATCAAAAATTATGATCTCGTCCGGCAGAATAAAATGCGCAACAGGAGATGTTTCAGCTAGGTTGTTTGGTATCTCTTCAAAAAAAGACACCATTTCATAGGTCAAATATCCAACAAGCCCACCCCAGAATCTTGGTAATTCAGTAATTTTTGCAGAAGAAAATTTAGCCATAAAGTTCTTTAATATGTTTAATGGATCACCATGATGGGGGATTGTTTTTGACTTTCCATTTGTTTTTATTTCAACATGCTGTGAAAAAATTTGAACATGGGTTCTGGCAGAAGTCCCAAGAAAACTATATCGCCCCCATCTTTCTCCCCCTTCAACACTTTCAAACAGGAAAATAGGAGCTTTGTTTGTATAGAATTTTTTAAGAAGGGAAACAGGGGTTTCCATGTTGGCAAGTATCTCTCTGCAAACCGGAACAATATTGTACTTTTCTGTAAGGGTTAAAAATTTATCTTTTTGGGGAAAATTATTTAGTAACATGGATTTGCCTTTTATTTATTTTCACTTGTATTTAAACCAAAAAAAAAGACCGTGAGTTTTTCACGATCTTTTTTGGGCAAAAAAAACCGTGGACTTTTTGATCAGCCCACGGTTTTTGTATCAGTTTATTTTTTATATCATCATTTATATAATCATAAAGATAGCTCGCAGGTGATCCTCAATATTTGAGGCCACCACCAACAGTTAAAGGTATTATTTATTATTTTATTTGAAATTTTCATTTTTTCTGCATCCTAATTTTTAAAAAAAGTTACCGATTTTTTTTATGAGTGTCAAGAGATTTTTACTAATTCTTCCAAGAAAGAAAGCCGCCCTATATGCCATCAAAAAAACCAGGGAATAATTATTCCCCTTTCTGGAAATTAATCAGGATTTTTAAATAAGTCTTTGGGAGATTTATTATCGTCGACACCATTTCCGAATCAGTTTTGGTTAATTTTGATCTCCCAATAACAAAATAAACCAACATTATTTTGAACGATGATTTGGCCA
>JAOZST010000240.1:0-3284 GCA_029939535.1 Desulfobacteraceae bacterium
ACCACTGAAATCTCGGGCAACTGGGACTGCATCAACACCATCTATGAAAATGCCCTTAGCCGGATTCAGGAAGATTTCCCCCATATTGACGATTTGACCATGCTTGGCGGCCATTCATCCCATAGTTATCAGACCGGTACCAATCTGTATTTTGTGTATGACTATGACGTAAAGGACTGTAAACCAGAGGAAGAGATCACCAAGTATCATAACCCTCTATATGCCCTGATCGTAGAAGAAACTCTAAAGGCAGGAGGATCAATGGTGCATCACCACGGTATTGGTAAATACCGGACCCAGTGGACCAGAGAAGAGCACGGTTCTGCCTATTATATTTTAAAAGGCTTAAAAGAACAATTTGATCCCAATGGGATCATGAATGCGGGAACTATTTATCCCTTAGAATAACAAAAAAAGGCATGATGAAAATGGGGACAATAAAAATGTAATAATGGTACTGGAATCATGAAAATAGCAGTCTGTTTTAAGCCCATTGCAGATTACAACCGGCTGTCCCGGGAAGATTGGAAATGGGATAAGGATCATTTTATTGATACAAGTTTTGTAAGACGTATTTTTAATTGTTTTGAAGAAAGCGCCCTGGAAACAGGGCTTACTCTTTCTGGAACATCAGAACAAATATCAGATACTGTGGATTTAACTGCCTTAACAATTGATAATCAAAAGGGTGACAATCTGCAGGGTGACCTCTTTCTCAAACAATTACTGGCCGTGGGATACAACCATGGAGTAAGAATTCAGTGCAAAAAAAAAACTGACCTGAGATTTAATCCCCTGGTCATGTCCCATTTGATTTCAGCATATATTAAAAACCAGGGGCACGACCTGGTGATCCTGGGAATGCAGGGAGGGGAAGGTGACAATGGCCAGACAGGATTCCTCCTGGCAGAACGTCTGGGATGGCCCTGCATTGGAGAAGTAAGCCATATAGTCAGGGACGAATCCCATGATAGTCTGAAAGTTACCAGCCGCATTGATGGTGCAACTCTGATTCAAACCGTGCACTTGCCCATGGTGCTCATCATGGGCCATTCCCTGGATTCACCCTATTTACGGGTTCCAAACCTGAAACAAAAATTAAATGCAAAAAAAAAACAGATATCTATTATCTCAGACATTGAGCTTGGGGTTGACACTGACCATCTGACAAACACTACTATACCGGAAAATGATAAAACCCTTATGGGCTTACAAAGGCCCCGGGCCAGCCAGCCCTGTGTTTTCATTGAAGGAGAAAGTACCAGGGAACAGGCTCAGAAGCTCTATTATCAATATCTCAAAAAGAGGCTGTCCCTATGAAAACTGCTGTTATTTTATTTGCCGACAGTCCTTCATTAAACCGCCAGGCCGGTGAAATAAACGAAATGCTGGGCAATCTTGAGACAAATTTTTCCAATACAGAGCTGTGGTTGTTTTACAAAGATATGGAACCAGAAATTTTCCCTGAAATACATTTTGCTCCACAGGATAAGGCTCTGAAAGATAAGACTTTATCTATAATTCGACTGGTAGCCATGGAGCATGAACATTTATCAGAATCTTATCTTCAATCGCTGCAGCATTTACAGACAAAATACCCCATGGAATTACTGGTATTTCCCAGTGATGGGCTTGGTGCTGAACTTGCCACTCGCCTGGCATACCGCCTTAATGGAAGTTCCTGTGTCCAGGTAGAAGGCCTGGATTTTACATCCCAAAAGCCAAAAATCAAAAAACCTGTCTATGGGAACAATCTTACAGCAGAATTTGTTCTGGAATATCCCCCCTATTGTCTGTCCGCGGCAAAACAGGCCTGTTCTCCAGCAAATATGATTCCCAGAGAATCTGTTGCAAAAAAAAATTTTCCTTTGCATGGACCAGGATTCAACCGGGTAAAAGGGTTTGACTGGATAAAAAAAAAAGTGATGATTCCGGATAAACCAGATACAGGACTTGCTGATTCAGATCTGGTGCTCATCCTGGGCCAGGGAGTAAAAAGCAAAGAAACCATGGATGTTTTGCAGGGCATTGCCAACACCATTGGTGCGCAACTTGGGGCCAGCCGTCCGGTGGTGATGAATGCCTGGATTGATATGAACCGGCTCATCGGTGCCTCCGGCCTGATCATATCCCCAAAAATCTGTATTGCTGCGGGTGTGTCCGGTACTGGTGTTTTCAGTATTGGAATGAAAACCAGTGAATTTATCGTGGCAATCAACATTGACAATAAAGCTCCGATTTTTCAAATTGCTGATATCGGCATTGTGGGTGATTTGCAGGATGTTCTTTGTGAACTGGGGGAAATTATAAAGGCTGAAATCGCAAAAAAAGAGTTTCCAGGAGCAGCTGAATCCAGGAGCATAAAGCCATGAACTCCCCAGAGAAACCAAAGAAATCGGACAAACCAGAAAAGGCAGAATTTTTAATTCAGCAATTACAGGATCTGCACCTGGACTATTTAAGAGATGAATCCAGGACCTCTGGAAAGGCTGAGACCATCTCTTTTCCAAAAAGTGAAGCAGAAGTTCAGTCCATTGTAAAAATCCTGGTAAAACAGAAAACCCCGTTTACAATTCAAGGCAGCAGGACCGGGATCACAGGTGGAGCCGTGCCAATGCATGGACATGTTATGAACCTGTCGAAAATGGCCAGGGTAACAGGCCTGGAAAAGGATCAGGATAATAATTTTTTCATCCGTGTCCAACCGGGGCTTAGTTTATCAGAACTTAACCAACAGATTGAAACCAATCGTTTTGATATGGATGGATGGGATCAAAATTCCCTGGAAATGCTGGGAACCTTTAAAAAATCAGACCCACTCTTCTGGCCCCCTGATCCTTCGGAAGAATCAGCATCCATCGGCGGTATTGCAGCTAACAACAGCAGGGGAATCTGCGCCCATCGTTACGGATCTGCCAATAGTCATATCAAAGCTATCCAGGTGGTGGACACCCATGGAGAAATCCATTCCATCACAAGGGGGCAATACGTTTTTTCCCAGGGGATCTGTCCTTTACCGGGTGGAAAAAAAATCAAGGTGGATCTGACCGGTCCTGAACCGGGGTCTTTGGATAATCCCCTAGGCATGTATGATCTTAAGACTCCTCCCTGGGATCTTATGGATCTGTACCTGGGAAGTGAAGGCATGCTGGGGGTGATCACTGAACTGACCCTGTCACTGCAGCCTCTGCCCAAAGAGATCTGGGGTATTGTTTTTTTCTTTGGGGCCCTTTCCCAGGCCATTGATTTTATTCAAGCCCTGGACCCAGCTCAAACAGATACAG
>JAOZST010000240.1:3384-4672 GCA_029939535.1 Desulfobacteraceae bacterium
GGTTCAAACAGTTCAAAACCCCGTTGAAACAAAAGGCCCACACACTCACATGGTTGCCATTGAATTTATGGACCAGACCACATTGGAGTGTATCCGGGAATATAAAAAAACAAACAGCCAGTTAAGGGAGATACCGAACTGGGATACCAGCCTCACAACTGCCGTGTATATTGAGATCCATGGCAGCAGTGCAGAAAATGTTGAGGAACTGTCCCTGGAACTGTTGGCAACAGCAGGCCTTTGGGGCAATGATCCTGATGACACCTGGGCCTTTTGTGGAAAGGCTGAAATAGAGAGGCTTCGCCTTTTTCGCCATGCAGCTCCGGAATCTGTCAACCAGATCATTGACAGGGCAAGGCAGATAGATCCTCGGATCACCAAACTGGGGACAGACATGGCCCTTGAAAACACTTCTTTGTCTGAAATAATAGAGATGTATAGCAGGGACCTGAAAGCCCATGGCCTTAAGGCTGCAATCTTCGGACATGCTGCTGATAAACACCTTCATGTGAATATACTGCCGAAAAATTATCCGCAATTTATCAAAGCACGAACTGTTATTGAAAACTGGGCAAAAATTATCCATGGAAAAAAAGGCAGTGTGGTAACAGAACACGGGGTTGGAAAAATTAAAAAAAATTTATTCCTGTCAACTCCCCTGCCCCGGCGTCTGGAACTGCTCTGCAAAGTCAAACAGCAACTTGACCCCCTTGGATTGTGGAATCCAGACAATATGACGGATTCCATAATCCATGGGAAACAACAAACAGGGGAACAACAAACAAAAACAATTAACGGAAAACAGGAATGACAAAAAAATATCTAATGGGGGTGGATGTAGGCACCCAGAGCGCCAAGGTGATCATATCCGATCTGGATGGCAATATTGTTTGTGCAGGCTGTCAGGCATTGCGAAAACTGGAGATACCAGCACCCCTGCTGGCCGAACATCCTGAAGACGATCTTTGGGATGCACTTAAAATTGCCTTTAAACAGGTAATGACAAAATTTAAAAATGAAATCAAAGGAGATGTGCGGAATATTTTATCCATGGGCATCTGTATAATCAGATGCTGCCGGGTACTTCTAAAGGAAAACGGCGAACTGGCATATCCGGTGATCAACTGGATGGATAAACGGCTTAATACGCCCTATGACCATGACCCCAAATATGGCAATGTTCGATATATAACAACCACTTCCGGCTATATCACCCATCGTCTGACAGGGGAATTCAAGGACACCTGTGCCAATTACATTGGATGGTGGCCCATGGATAACGACACCC
>JAOZST010000073.1:0-16926 GCA_029939535.1 Desulfobacteraceae bacterium
TCCCACGGGGAATCGAACCCCGGTTTCCGGCGTGAGAGGCCAGCGTCCTAACCGCTAGACGATGGGACCAGCAGTAGAGGCTTTTATTTATACTGGATGGGGAAAAATGTCAAATAAAATTCCAGACTAAAGCTGCTTTTTTTGACCTGTTCTATATCCGAAGATCAGGTAGATGAGCCAGCCGATGATGGGAATCAGGGCCACAAAGTGCCAGAGGACCTTGATTTTAATGGAGCTGAAATCTTTTTTAATGATATCAATGAGGGCCAGCATGGTCAGACCGAAGGATATGACCGAAATAAGCAGAATATATAGGACAAGATTATCCATGGGATGGGCAGGTTTTTAACCTTTTAATTTGTCTGAGATTTTTAGCAGGGTGTCCACATAATAATTGCTGTGGTTGTACCGGAACAGGACTTCGTGCTGGCGCTGGCGGGTAATGCCGGGCTTCCATCCGTGGTGAGTGAGATAATTGGCCACGGAAAAAATGGCATCGCTATGGGTGAAAAGGTTTACCTTGCCGTCATTATCACCGTCCTTTGCCAGGGTCAGGGCATTGGAGGGCATGAATTGTGAGATCCCCATGGCGCCGGCATAGGAGCCTTTTATGGTTTCAGGGGCAATGCCTTCCCGGCTTGTGTATTTTATCAGGGCCTTGAGTTCGGCATATCCCCATTTGGAGCGCTTTTCTACCTTTTTTAAAAAAGTTTCCCGTTTGGGTTTTTTCTTGTCTGGAATGGATTTCCAGATTCTTTCCCGCAGGGCTTCATCGGTGAGTGCAGCCATGGTGGACAGGGTGTTTATTACGGTTCGTTTCCCAAGATAGGTTCCCAGGCGGGTTTCAACCAGCAGGATGGCGGTGATAACGGTTTTGCTCACTCCGGATGTTTTTTCTGCAAGGTCAAGGCTTTCCTGGTGAGTCTCCATGTATTTACGGGCTTTTGCAATGGATTTCGGGGAAACAAACTGGTCATAATCCAGGCTGGATTCTGAGTGGATAAAAAACAGGGAAACACCTGAGGGGTTGAAAAATACCTGGTCATTGGAAAACAGGGTGTTGATTTTTTCCGGGGTAAAGCCGTCTTTGATAAGTCGTTGGGACAACTTGTCAAATTCATTACCTTTTTTGGGGTTTTTCCCCAGTGCAGGAGAGAGGATGATGGAAGAACAAAATAGTAAAATAAAGAGAAATCCAGATATCCTTTGAAATGACAATGGCAAAATTCCCATGGTGATAATTTTAACTCCCCTGCTGTTGTTTTATCCAATATTCTGATAAAGCCCGGCACCAATTTTTATTTATTTTCTTATAACCTATTTTTTTTCTGATTGCATTAAAAAAATACTGAAGGGGAATAAAGTAAAAAATATTTGGAAATGCCTTATAGTATGGGGATTTGCATATGGGGCTGCAGTCAGCTGCAATACTTGGAAAATAAAGAATAAGGTGGGAACCCGGAAAATATCCCCGGATCCTCACCTTGCTATTTTATCCTGTAAAGGGATTAGATATCATAATACAGATAGAATTCATGGGGGTGGGGACGGCTGATGACGGGTTTGACTTCATTTTCCATTTTATAGTCAATCCAGTAATCAATGACGTCCTTGGTAAAGACATCTCCCTTTAACAGGAATTCATGGTCGTCTTTCAGGGCTGCCAGGGCTTCTTCCAGGGAACCAGGTGCTGATTCCATTTCTGCCAGTTCTTCCGGGGGCAGATCATAGATGTTTTTATCCATGGGATCTCCCGGATCAATCTTGTTCTGGATGCCGTCGATCATGGCCATGGCAATGGCGGAAAACGCCAGATAGCCGTTGGCTGAGGGATCTGGGGTTCTGAACTCAATGCGTTTGGCCTGGGGTGATCCAGAATACATGGGCAGCCTTATAGCAGCGCTCCTGTTGCGGCTGGAATAGGCCAGGTTGATGGGAGCTTCAAATCCTGGAACCAGTCTTTTGTAGGAGTTAGTGGTGGGGTTGGTTATTGCGCAGAGGGCCTTGCAGTGCTTCATGATACCTCCTATGGAATACAGGGCCATGTCAGACATGCCTGCATATTTGTTGCCTGCAAACAAGGGGTTCCCGTCTTTCCAGAAACTCATGTGGGTGTGCATTCCCGTTCCATTATCACCATAAAGGGGCTTGGGCATGAAGGTGACAGTATGGTTGTGTTTGGCTGCTACATTTTTCAGGACATATTTGAACCAGGCAAGGCTATCGCCCATATTTAAAAGGGAGTCAAACCTAAGATCGATTTCAGACTGTCCGGCTGCGGCGACTTCATGGTGCTGGCATTCCATGGAAATACCCAGGTCTTCCAGGGTGAGCATCATTTCAGTTCTCATGTCCTGGTATTTATCTGCCGGGGGCAGGGGGAAATAACCTGATTTGGGCCGGATTTTATATCCCAGGTTGGGCATTTCATCAAGCCCTGTATTCCAGTGGGCTTCCGGGGAGTCAATTTCAAAGAAGGAAGCATTGGGTTCAGAACTATACCGGATATTGGAGAAGATAAAAAATTCAGGTTCAGGCCCTACATAAATGGTATCGCCAATACCGGTGCTTTTAATGTATTGTTCTACTTTTTTTGCAATTCCCCTGGGATCACGGCTGTATGCTTCCTGGGTAATGGGCTTATGAATATTGCCGATGATGGCAAGGGTGGGGACTTTGAAAAACGGGTCGATTTTCGCTGTGTCGGGCTCAGGAATAACGATCATGTCTGAGTTGTCAATATTCTGCCATGCCCGCATGCTGGAGCCGTCAAACCCGAATCCATCTTCAAATGCAGATTCACTTAACTCTCCAAGGGGTACTGAAAAATGCTGCCAGGTGCCAATAAAGTCCATGTAACGGAGATCAATGACTTTAACATTGTTTTCCTCTGCCATTGCAATTACTTTTTTTGGTGTCATGGTATTCCCTTTCTTCCTTTTTAGATTGAATTTATATTAAAGTGCTTCATTTCCTGTTTCATTGGTTCTGACCCGGATGGCCTGCTCTATACTGGATACAAATATCTTGCCATCTCCAATTTTGCCGGAGTTGGCAGCATTCCTGACTGTGTCCACAGCCTCTTTTGACCTTTCATCACTGACCACAATTTCCACTTTTATCTTGGGGACAAAATCCACAACATACTCGGCCCCTCTGTAAATTTCCTTATGTCCTTTCTGTCGTCCGTATCCGTTGACTTCCGTGACGGTCATCCCGTAAATTCCGATTTCGCTGAGTGCTTCTTTAACATCATCAAGTTTAAAGGGTTTGATGATTGCCTCAATTTTTTTCATTTAAAACCTCCTTTGAATATATTTGTGGAAGACTGTTTAAAATAGATGTTTTGATCTGGGCAAGTCTTTTCTTTGATTCAATTTTCTGATCGTCATTGACGTCTTTGATATAAAAGATGTCCATTGCCTGGTCCACCTTGCCTCCAACCATTGCCACATTGACATTTATACCATTGCGGTACAGGGCATTGGTGATGGAGAACAAAAGACCCTGGAAATCATAGGTTATCACTTCAACTATGGTGAAAAAGCTTGATGTTTCATTATCAATTCTTATCTGGTTTGGTTCTGGAGTATTTCCCGATGACACGGCAAGGGTGTCTGGGATTTTTTCCAGGGCTTTGTCCAGAAAATGATCATCGTCAAGGGCATGGATCAGGTCATTTTCCGCTTTTTCCCATTTTTCTTTTTCAAAAAGCGGGTCCTGGGGCGGCATGACCTTGAAGATATCAAGGATATGGCTGTCTCCCAGGGAATAGGCCTGGGAAGCAACAATATTAATGTTGTTTAAAAAAAATATCCCGGCAATTTTGGAATAAAAACCTGGCTTATCCTTTCCGCATATGGAAATTGTTCGAATATCTGAGTCTTTTTCCGTTGCTACCTGCCAGATAAAGTCCCTGGTTCCCAGGTTCCGGTACAGGTTGATATGATCAACGATATTCCGGGGGGTTACATAGAGGAGGTAGCGCCTGGACATTTTATCCAGCTGTCTGTTGATGGTTTCCTCCTGCCAGCTTTCCCTTAGCAGGGTCAATACTTGTTTTTTCTTTTTATCAATAAGGCGCTGGTTCTTTCTGGATGCAAGTTCACCGGTTTTGATAATACCCATGGTTTTCAGGAACAGGTCTTTAAAAAGGTTTTCTGTCCAGTCGTTCCATGCCTTGGGGCCGGTTGCCTTGGAATCGGCTATGGTCAGTAGAAAAAGCATTCTTAAAAGTCTGATTTTGCCCACCTTGTTGGCTGTAAACACTGCGGTCTCTTCATCAAAAATATCCCTGCGTGTGGCGGTCTTTGCAAGGAACAGGTGGTGCTGGATAAGAAACAGGGCATCTTCTTTGTCAGTTGCATTGAATTCCAGTCTGTCCAGTATGGGGCCGGCAATTCTGGCACCTCGTTTTGAATGTTCCTTGGCTGGATCAGATTTCCCAATGTCATGGAGCAGGGCAGCCATGAGCAGCACATTTTTATTCCTGATTTCTTTGAAAACATTGGAATAAAGAGTGTCCATGCCCATGTCATTGGATTCCTTGAAATTATTGATCACCTGTACGCAGCGGATGGAGTGTTTGTCAACCGGGAACAGATGGTATTGATTGTATTGAATTTTATTGACAATGGCGGAGAACTCAGGGATGAATCTTTCAAGAATTCCAGTGGACAGCATGACATTAAGGACATTGAATTTCCAATAAGACAATCCAATGATCTGTTTGAATGTTTTAATGCATCTGGGGGCTATTTTGACTTTTTCATCCACCAGGTGCAGGAATTCAGATACAATTCGTCTGGCCTCAATGGAAAGGGGTATCTTGGTCTGGCCGCTTTCAAGAAATATTTTCAGGAGCAGGTCTGGTTGCTGGAGTATGACCACGGTGTTGGCAAAGTGGAGCCGCTTTTTTTTAATAATCAGGCCCTGGATTTTTGTGGGCCTGGATACTGCTGAGTCTTTTTTGATTTTACAGCTTGAAAGGATGTCTTCAAAGGTGATCTGATTTATTTGTTTTAAAAACTCCATTTTTGCGTGGAGTTCTCCAAGAAAGAGCTCAACATCACCTTTTTTTGATTTGTTTTTATAACCCAGTAGGCTTGCTACCTCTGTCTGGTATTCAAAATGAAGGGTGTCGCATTTCCGTCGGGTGATATAATGAAGACGGTTTCGGATATCCCAGATATAGGCCAGGGAGTCTTCAAGACTGGCATATTCAAGGTTGGACAGGAAACCATAGTATTCCAGGTCCCTCCGGGATTTGATATTGGATTTGAGTTTGGCATACCATAGAAGGGTATGGTAATCCCGCAGCCCCCCAAATCCGGATTTAAGATCCGGCGCCACAAGATAGGTGGAGTCTCCAAAGTCTTCAAGCCGTTTTTCTCCATGTTCAAAAAGATAGGTAAAGATTTTTTTCAGGTAATGACCCGATAACTGTGACCTGAATTTTTCCATGAACGAAGAATAGACCAGGGAGGCGCCGCAGATAAATCTTGCATCCAGAACAGTGGTTAAAATATCAAACCTCTCAAAAGCCATATCAATGCATTCATCAACACTTCGGACGGCATATCCTACTTCAAACCGGGAATCCCACAATGGATATAAAAGTTCCTGGACAAAGGCCTCAACTTCCGGAGGAACTGATTTGTCAAAGAGGAGCAAAAGGTCAATATCTGAATGGATGCATTGTTCTTTTCTGCCATATCCCCCCAGGGCAATAATGGCAAAAGCATTGCCCGAGACAACCATTTTCCTGGCAGCGATACTTTTTTCAAATACTGTGTAAAAGTATTCGTCCAGACAGGAAGAAAGGTTCTCAAGGAGATCTGTTTTTTTTTCTGCAAGGAAATCTTTGATCATCTGCTCTTTTTTCTTAATTAAAATTGCTGCTTCCAGTCTGTCTACGTTCAATTTATAAATCCATTCTTAAAAAAATGGTTAATCATTTGAGCTTTAGTCAAATAAATACTTGATAGATCCATGGCTGCCAAATCAATTGCAGCCATATTATTCGCTTTTAAAGCAATGCCCGTGCCAGGGCTTTAATATCAGGTGTTTTGCACTGGTATGGTTTTAGAGAGGGGTGGGAAATAAAAAAATAGGAATATTAATTACAAAAAGGTAATATCGAAGACATAAAAAATATCATTTTTGTAATTATTCAACTTGAGACTTTAATCTTGGGTAAATTTTTTCAGACCGGGAGGAAAAAAACAACAGCCAGACATGGGGGACATGTCTGACTGTGGAAATACGCTGTTTCTGAAGGGGGGAGCTAATCTTTTTCGATTTTTTCGGGCTCATCATCCTTATCTTCAATGACAGGGCCTTTTGTGGCCTTTTTGAAGTTTTTAATGCCTTTGCCCAGGCCAGCGCCTATTTCAGGTAGTTTGCCAGCACCAAAGATGATAAGAATTATGACAAGAATTATTATTAGTTCGGGCATTCCCAGTCCACCAATCATAGTACACTCCTAATTTGTTTCATAGCTTTTCAATTCAAAATAAAACTATTAACATTAAGTTTTATCAGTGTCAATCCCTTAGAAGTTGTCGGATAAATTTAAAAATACATTTTTGTAAGATATTATCCGGGGCAAATTGTTTGTGACAAAATTCTTGTGAAAATATTGTTCAATATATTTTGCTGTTCCAGAATAGTTAAGGGTTCGCTGTTGACTCTTGCCTGATAATTATTAACTTCAACTATAATTTAAGAATAGTGATAACCCCCAAAATATATGGAGAGAGTACGAATGGAACCTAATAATACAAATGAATTCAATAGCGCAAAAAAATATGTTCTGGACAATGAACTGGCTTCAATTGTCAATATATCCATGAAACTGGAAATGCCTCTACTGCTCAAGGGCGAGCCCGGTACAGGCAAAACCATGCTGGCCCATGCCATTGCAGAGACCCTTGCCATGCCCCTGATCATTTTAAATGTCAAATCCAGCATGAAACTTGTGGAAGCCCTTTACCAGTATGATACCCTGACCCGGTTGAACGATTCAAGATTTGGCGATTCTTCAAGGGATGTGAGCAATATTGACGACTATATTAAAATGGGGAAAATTGGACAGGCCTTTTGTGCTGACCAGAGAACCGTATTGCTGATTGATGAGATTGATAAGGCAGATACAGACTTTCAGGATGATATGCTGGATGTCCTGGATCAGATGCAGTTTGATATTATTGAAACCGACAAGACCGTCAAAGCAGTACACAGACCTGTGATCATTATTACCTCCAATGCCAAAAAAGATTTGTCCGATCCTTTTCTGGGCAGGTGTAATTTCCACCACATTGCCTTTCCTGATCCTAAAATGATGCGCAAAATTATCAGGGTCCATTTTGAAAATATTGATGAAAAACTTGCAGAAAATGCCATTAACTCCTTTTACAGCCTCAGGGAAATCGATGCCATTGAAAAAAAACCGGCCACAAGGGAATTAATCAATTGGATCAGGGCATTGAATGCTGATCCGGATTTCAGGGCCAAAGATCTTATCAAGGGTAAAATGCCCTTTCTGGGCGTTCTGTTTAAAAAAAGCCCGGATTATGAACGTGCCCAGAACCTGACATCCAGAAGAAAATTATTTTAATGGGCGGTGATCCATGTTTTTAAAGTTTTTTTATACGCTTAAAGAGGTTGGTATCCCTGTTTCCCCAACCTCCTTCCTGACATTGCAGAAAGCATTGAACCAGGGGATTATCAATAGTCTGGATGAATTTTATACCTGTGCCAGGTCCATCCTTGTTAAGAGTGAAAAATATTTTGATCTCTATGACCAGGTATTTGTCCATCATTTTGAAGGGGTTCCCCTGCCTGAAGATCACGGGTTTGAGATTGATGAGATTGCCAGGGGCATGCTGGATGAATGGCTTAAAAATCCCAAACAGGTGGCTGATGCCCTGGGTATGGATGAAGAAAAACTCAAGAAGATGTCTCCGGAAGAGTTGATTGAATATTTTAAGAAGCGTCTAAAGGACCAGGACGGACGTCATGATGGAGGAGGAAAATGGATAGGAACAGGGGGATATTCTCCTGTGGGCCATTCAGGATACCACCCCGGCGGTATGCGGGTGGGTGGTGAGTCCAGGAATAAATCAGCGGTCAAGGTTGCCAATGAACGGCGGTACAAGGATTATTCCACAAAGGGACCCCTTACCCAGGCAAGGATAGGGGAGGCCTTAAAGCGGCTGCGAAACTTGATTCCTGCAGGTCCCAGGGATATGATCAATATTGATGAAACAATTTATGAGACCATGCGTAATGCAGGTGAGATCGAGCTGGTCTTTGACCGGGCACTGAAGGACAGACTCAAGGTTATCCTTGCCATTGACAATGGTGGATGGTCCATGGACCCATATATCCGGGTGGTTCAGACTCTGTTTGACTATGCCAGGTCCCAGTTTAAAGAAGTAAAGACCTATTTTTTCCACAATACCATTTATGATTGTCTATGGGAAGATACGTCCAGGTATAAAAAACCAAAAAATATTATGGAATTTTCCCGAATTGATCCTGATACAAGGCTGATTATTTTGGGAGATGCCAGCATGGCACCCTATGAACTCATGGCCAGTGACGGTTCCATTCATATTTCAGAAAGAAGCGGCAGACCCAGCATTGAACAATTAAAATTTCTGGCTGATACATTTTCCCATGCAGTATGGCTTAACCCTGTTCAGGAACCCATGTGGGGATACACCCATACCATCATGGCCATATCCAAGATTTTTCCCATGTTTGAGCTTTCCCTGGACGGCCTTGAAAAGGCCGTGGAAAAACTGATGGCCAAAAATTAAAATCCTAGCTGGTAAAATCGGTCTGGCTGAATTGATAAAACTCCACGGTATTATTAAAAATAGTATGGGATAATTCATCTGGGGCTGAATTTTTTATTTCAGCCAGTTTCAGCAGGACAGATTTTACAAATGCCGGTTCGTTTCTACGAAATTTATTTTTCTGGGGGGCCGGGGTTAAATAGGGGGCATCAGTTTCAATGAGTATTCTGTCCTCGGGAATCAAAGGGGCAATGCTTCGCAGGTATTCCCCTCTTTTTTTAAGGGTCAGGATACCGGTGATTCCAATATGATATCCCAGGTCCAGGTATTTAAACATCTCTTCCCTGGTTCCTGAAAAGCAATGAACCACTCCTTTTCTTGTTTCTGGACCCGAGGATTTTAAAATTTCATAAAACCTGCCCCTGGAATCCCGTTCATGGAAAATCATGGGCAGGTTTAGATGGCCTGCCATGCCAAGCTGATTTTCAAAACATTTTTCCTGGTCTTTTTGCGGGGAAAACATCCGGTTAAAATCAAGGCCTGTTTCACCCCAGGCTTTAACGCAGTTATTCTCCTCTGCAAGCTTTTGTAAGGTTTCCAGGGTGTCCCTGGAACAATGGGCAGCATCATGGGGATGGATTCCCACGGAAGTGATTATATGTTTATGACCGGCAGCAATCCCAATGGCTTTCAAGGAGGTTGGAACATCAACCCCCACGATCATTATTCCCCTGACCTTTTCCTGCCAGGTCCTTTCCAGTACCTCTGAAATATCATCTTCATAGGCCTTGTCATCAATATGACAATGGGAATCAAATAAAATCATGGACAAAAAATCCTTTATTATTAATCTGGAAGAGTATTGTTTTTTTAAATGGGTCCGTTTTAAATCAAGCCGTTTAAAATCGGTCCGCTTATGCTGTCCTTCCCTGTTTAAATAAATCAAAGCCCTCACTGATTGGAAGAAGCCGGTTTACGGTTACAGTGAAGGCTTGATGTAAGGAAAACTGTTTTTCAGCACTCCTTGACACAGGCAGTTTATATCAGTAAATTCAGTCTCAGTCAATTATGGATCAGGACCAGGCTATAGATTAAAATAGATCAAATATGAATGCAGATGATGATAAAAATACAATTATAAGACTGTTTAATGTCAGTAAGCGCTATGGAAGCAAACTGGCATTGAACGATGTCACCCTGGATATCAAACAAGGGGAGTTTATCTTTGTTTCCGGCCCGTCCGGTGCAGGGAAATCAACCCTCTTAAAAGTGCTTTACCTTGCTGAAAAAGTATCTGAAGGTCAGATTCTCATTGACGGAATGAATCTGGCCAGAATTTCATCGGGTAAGCTGCCGTTTTTAAGGCGGAGGTTTGGCATGATTTTTCAGGATTTTAAGCTGATCCCCAATAGGACAGTGTTTGAGAATGTGGCATTGGTGCTGGAGGCTGCCGGTGAAAAGTCCGGCTATATCCGGAAAAAAGTCATGCATGTTCTCCGGACAACGGGAATGGAACAAAAGGCCAAGTCCCTGCCCCTTACCCTTTCAGGCGGAGAGCAGCAGAGGGTGGCCGTTGCCAGGGCAGTGGTGGGGGAACCTTCCATTATCCTGGCTGATGAACCCATGGGCAGCCTGGATGAAAAGGCTGCCCAGGCAATACTGGATTTTTTGATAGGATACCATAAAAAAGGAGCTACCATCCTTATGGCAAGCCATAATCTCCATCTTTTGGAAAGTACCATCAGGGGGAGAAATATTGCCCTGGAAGATGGAAAACTGAAAACAATTTCTACCATGCTGTAATGAAGATGAAAAGTAGGCTATGACCCGTTTTGTGAAAAAAGCCCTGGCTGATATACGATCCAACCGATTTTTGAATTTTATTACTATAATTACCATCTCCCTATCAATACTTCTTGTCTCGGTTTTCATGCTTTTTTTTGAAAATGCCAGCCGGGTCATTGAAGCCTGGAACCAAGGGGGAAGAGCCATGATCTATCTGGAAAAAGAATTTTCCATGGACATGCTCCCCTCCCTTAAAGAAAAAATTACCAGCCTGGGTGAAATTAATGAACTGGCTTTTATTCCCAAATCCCAAGCAATGTCGCAATTGAAGAAAGAGATGTCTGACAGGACGGAATTTTTCAAAACCCTGAAGACAAACCCTTTGCCAGATGCCATTGAGATCCAGATGAAATCCCATGATAGTTTCGAAGAAGTACAGACTTTTGCCAGGAAGATTGAAACCCTTGATCTGGTAGAGAATGTGGAGTATGGCCAGGGATGGCTGGGCAAGTTTTTAAATATTTTTAAATTGTTTAAAATGACCGGATATGCCATGTGCAGCCTTTTTTTATTGATTGCATTGTTTATTACTGCCAATACAGTGAGGCTGGCTTTTTATTCCAGAAGGCTTGAGGTGGAGATGATGCGGCTGGTGGGGGCCACTGAGGCCTTTATCAAGGCTCCTTTCTACGTGGAAGGACTTTTTCAGGGTTTTTTGGGCGGATTACTGGGCCTTGGTATTCTTTTAGGCGGGTACCTCGCCTTATCATCGGGTATTACAGAAAATCTTGCTGATTATATTTATATTGATATGCGGTTTCTTTCTATAAAATCAATATTGATTGTTATATTCAGCAGTACATTTTTAGGTTGGTTTGGATGTTATCTGTCTTTAAAACAAATTTTAAAACAAATTTTAAAATAGGTCTTTTCCCCTTTTTGGTTTGCATTGTTTTGCTTGCCATGGATATTTCCCATGCAAGGGAAAGGGTTTTGTTTAAAGGCATTGTTAATTCTTATAAACTTAACATAAGGGAGAAGCCCTCCCAGGCAGCCAATGTGGTTATTGTGGTTGAAAAAGGGGATGAAATAAATGTCCTGGAAAAAAAAGGCGGTATTGGCAGCTGGCTTACCGTGGAGTTTCAAGGAAAAAATGGTTATATACGGAATCGCCCAAAATATATTATCCTGAAGCAGGTGAAAGAAGATTTTAAAAAAAAAGTTCTCCAGGAAAAAAATGCTACAAGGGGAAAAATTGTTTCCGAGGAAAAAAAAGTAGCGGCTTTTTCCAGAAAAGAGATGGAGTTTATTGAAGGTTTAAATTCAATCGATTATGCATTGAACCAGGCCAGAGTAAAATCAGACCTCCTGTCCACTGAAACCATGGAATTAGCAGCAAACATCAAAAAGATTCGTGAATCAAGGAAAATTTTAACATCCCATATGGAAGATAGAAAGGTTTATGCCGGCCAGCGCCTCAACGCCTTGTACAGGATGCGTATGATAGGCCGAATGGATATGGCAGGACTTCCATCTTCAGTATTTGATTTCTTTTTAAAGCAGAACTCAATGAAGCTGGTGATTCAGTCTGATATGGAGGTTCTTGAAGCCCAGGCTAAAGATCTTAAGGAGTTGCAAAGCCTGGAAAAGGAACTTAATCAGCAGGTTGCAGCAAAAATAGAACTGGAAACAGAGCTCAAGCTTCAGATTCGAATCAAGGAAAAGGAAACATTAAAAAAGGAAACGATTTTACAGGAGATTCGAAGAAAAAGGAGGTTGTCCCAGGCAACCCTGGAGTCTTTGAAAAAATCAGCCCTTGACCTTGATAAAAAACTCAGCCTTTTGGGAAAAGAAATCCTGGAACCTATTGATGAATCATCCTTTGCTCTTCAGAAAGGACGTCTGTCCATTCCCGTTAAAGGGAGGATTGAATCAAAGTTTGGCACTGCAGGAAACAAGGCTCACAAATCCTTCACTTTTAAAGGCGGAATTGATATAAAGGTGGAAAGGGGAGAACCTGTCAGATCTGTTTTCCAGGGCGAAGTTATTTTTGCTCAATGGCTGAAGGGGTATGGAAATCTCATAATTGTGAATCATGGCGATCATTATTATACTTTGTATGCCCATGTGGAAGAAATTTTTAAAAAAAAGGGAGAGACCGTTGATACCGGGGAAGTGATTGCCACAGCCGGAGATACGGGGTCCATCAAGGGGGTCTGCCTCTATTTTGAAGTCAGGCACCATGGAAAGCCTGTCAACCCCATGAAATGGTTAAAAAAAGGAGCATAAAAATATGAAATATCAATTTTCCAGATCCTCCAGGCGCAGGGTGTCTGTAACCGTTGTAGCACTGGTTCTCATTTGGATGACAGGATGCTTGACCCTGGTTTGGGCTGAAGAAGAAAATACCTATAAATCCTTGAAGCTTTTTGCAGATGTACTGGAGGAGATAGAAAAAAATTATGTGGATGAGGTGGATTCCCAGGAATTGATTCATAATGCCATCAAGGGGATGGTGGGAAATCTGGACCCTCATTCAAGCTTTATGCCTCCCGAGGCCTTTGATGATCTTCAGGATGATACAAAGGGCGAATTTTCAGGCATAGGTATAGTGATAACCATGAAAGAGGGTATACTCACTGTGGTCTCGCCCATTGAAGGCACCCCTGCCTATAACGCTGGTATCCATGCAGGTGATATTATCATCAAAATAGATGATCAGTCCACAAAGGATATGGCCCTGTGGGAAGCGGTGAGCAAGATGCGGGGTCCCAGGTACAAAGAGGTTTTGATCACCATTGTCCGGGAAGGTGAGGCTTCCAGCATGGAATTTGTTCTGAAACGTGATCTTATACCCATGTCCAGCGTGAGGTCTTCTGTTCTGCAACCTGGTTATGGGTACCTCAGGGTCACAAATTTCAGGATGAATACCCTGGAGGACATGGAAAAACATCTTACAAAGCTTGAAGGGGAAAAACAGGGACTTAAAGGACTTATCATTGATTTGCGGGATAATCCCGGCGGACTCCTGGAGCAGGCCGTTAAAATTTCTGATTTGTTTCTGGAGCAGGGTACTATTGTCTCCATCAAGGGCAGGCTGGAAAAAAATACCCAGATATTCAATGCATACCCCAACAAAAAAAGCAGAGATTATCCCATTGTTGTACTGATCAACGGAGGGTCTGCATCTGCATCTGAGATTGTGGCAGGGGCACTCCAGGACCATTCCAGGGCTCTTATTCTTGGTACTGCCTCTTTTGGAAAAGGATCTGTCCAGACGGTACACCCCCTTAAAGAAGGATTTGGCATCAAGTATACCATTGCCCGATATTATACTCCCAATGGCCGTTCTATACAGGCCAGGGGCATTCAGCCGGATATTGAAGTGGCCCATGAGATCATCAAGAAAAAGAAAAAAAAGCCTTCTGTCTTTGACAGGATGATGAAGGAAAAGGACTTGAAAAATAGTTTAAAGCCTGAAAAAAGGAACACTGACAAATCTGAAGGGGAAAATCCTGACACTGAAAAATCTGATGAAAAAAAACCAAAAAAAACCAATCAGATTATAGAAGTTGAGAAGCTTCAGCAGGATTCCCAGGTTAAAAGAGCCTTTGATATTCTGGTAAGTTATGGAGTCTTCAGTAAATTAAATGGCAACTAGGAAAAAGGCCGGAGCCCCGGGGAAAACCAAGGCTCCTAAAAAAAAGACCCCCCCCAAAAAAAATCGACCCTTGAAAAAGACAGGAACCGGGAAAAAGATAACAACCCCTAAAAAGGCAGGGCAAAGCAAAAAAGCCGGGAGCAGAAAACAAAAGAAAATAAACTTTCTCAAAGAGTTTAAAAAGATTTTTTTGGGGATTGCCATCCTGGTTGCCGTCTGCCTTACCATGGCCATGCTGGCGGATATATTCATTAACCAGGCAAACAAAAGACCTGAAAAAAAAGAATTACAAAAAAAAGAGTCCTCTAAAATTCTTCACAAGGATGAGAAATCTTCTGCATTTTTGAAAAAACAACAAATAGAACCGGTGTTTGAGAACACCCATGATGTCCAAAACAAAAAGCCTGCAGACGGACTCATGGAAAAATCCCTTCATCCCATTATTTATGAAGTTTTTGAGGATGTAGATCATAGCCATGTGAAAAAGAAACCCGTTGTGCCGGAGGCTGGGGATGATATTCCCAGGATTGCTATTATTATTGATGATATCGGGTATGACAGGCAGATGGCAATGGAATTGTATGATCTTGATCCTGGTATTACTTTTTCCGTGCTTCCTTTTTCCCCCTTTGGGAACTCTATTTCCCAAAAGCTCCATGCCAAAGGGGCTGAGATTATGCTGCACCTGCCCATGGAGCCGGTTGAATATCCGGAAGTAAATCCCGGGCCTGGTGCACTTTTGTCCTCAATGACACCGGACATACTCCTGGATCAGCTTCGGAAAAATTTACAGGATGTACCAGGGGCTGCAGGTGTAAATAATCATATGGGATCAAAATTAACAGCCCAGTCCGATAAGATAAACCAGATTTTTACTATTTTGAAGAAGGAAGATTTGTTTTTCATCGATTCCAGGACATCTCCTGTGTCCCAGGGCAAAGCATCAGCCCGGCTTCTCAAGCTTAAATTTGCCCAGAGGGATGTGTTCCTGGACAATGTTCAGGATATAACCTATATCACAGGTCAGCTTCAGAGCCTGATAAGGATTGCCAAAAAGCACGGGACTGCCATCGGTATCGGCCACCCCTACAAAACCACTCTACATACCCTGGAGATAGAGCTGCCCAAGTTGAAAGGAAAAGTCCGTATTGTTCCGGCCTCCACCCTCACCATAGTCCATGGGTAACCGTATACCAGGTTAAATAATAAAAAAACAGGTTTGGGCTGGGATGGTTTGTCAGGTTTTATTCCCGGGGATAGAGTCTCTCTATCATGGGCAAAGCCTGGGAAATGGGAATTCTGTCCGGCAATGGGTTCTTGGTTTCAATGGATTCCAGAAAATGAGTATTTATTGCTGTGAGCATTGTGTTTAGGTGCTCAAGGCTTAAAAGGGCATCCCTGGAAAAGGATGTAACATCCTTAAAATTTTTGGGACAAAAATCAACCATGGGTTCACCGTCTTTTTCAATATAAATTGGAAACCCATGGGTCCTGCAGATTATGGGGCGGGCTCCATAGAGGATACATTTTTTGTTGATCAACAGGGGACAGGCCTTTTTCCCCAATTCAGATGGAATTACATCAGGCAGTGTCAGGTGGGATGTAGCCTGGCTGGATTTGTCCAGCTTCAGGAAGGCGGCTGACAGTGCAAAGGCTTCAACCGGAAAAAGGTTTAAAAATCTGCAACAGCTGTCACAGCCTTTTTTGCAGTAAATTTTATCAGAATAGTTTTCCCTCACTCTTTGGATGTGTTTATCTATCCTTTTTAAAAAAGCAGTATAGTTTTTGAGTACAAGCTCTGTCTCAGTCTTGTTCATTTGCTGCCTTCATGGGTTTATTTTGACTGGTTCCATGATTGTCATTGGCCGATGGTATCTTTTAATTTTTTTCAATGATTATGGTTTTGGTGCAGGCCACTTTGGTTTATGCTCCTATTTTATTACATGGATTGACATTATAATATCTTTTTTATCAATAACGATTGGGATTGTAAAGTAAAGTGATCTTAAACTCCATTTATGTTGATCTGTATATTTTACTTCTAAATTTTGTGCTAAAATCATTTGCCAGCAGATATGAATACTGGTGTAAATAAAAAATTACCCTTAGCTATTCAAGGGTTATTGAAGGCAATAGGCCCCAATACTGTTGCATTAATAGGTTTTGGCACCTGTACGGGTTTTGGTTGAAATTCAAAAATATTAGTCAAAAAAATTGTAATTTTGAGTTAATTTTGGTATCTATCAATTCTTTTAAAATTCATAATCAAGGATAAAATAATGCCAAAATCCATTGGAATAGACTTGGGGACAACCAATTGTGCATCCTCCATTAAAAGGGTGCAGGTTGAAATTATTAAAAATAGTGAAGGCGATCTGATCACCCCGTCATGCGTTACTGTTAAAAAAAAGAAATTATTGGGGCTGATTAATAAACAGGAGTTCATTGTTGGAAAACATGCTCTGGAGTGGATAAAGCAGGACCCAGCCAATACAGTAACAGCGGTTAAGCGGTTAATGGGAAGAAGTTATACCAACCCTGAAGTTCAAAAAATTGTATCAGACCTGCGTCAATTTAATACCATCACCTGTCAGTCCAGGGGAACTGAAAACAGCCTGGTTATTGTTTTAAACAAACAGGAATATACCCCTGAACAGATTTCATCAAAAATTCTTG
>JAOZST010000241.1:0-4632 GCA_029939535.1 Desulfobacteraceae bacterium
GAGATGTGCTTGCAATATGAAAAATTATTAAAAGCCTTGTTGTCAAAGGAAAATGAAGTACGTGTGGCAGTGTGTTCGTTGATATGGTATGATGACCAGATAAATTTACAGAGAGGTAGGGCCAATGTCAGACATTAAAAATCCTTGGAAAAATGCCAAAAAAGTTAACCAGAACAGGAAGAAAGACCAGCAGACAAGAAACCTGAAAAAAAAGAATAAGATCCAAAAGAATAAGGCACATAAAAATCCAGAACATAAAAATCAGGAACATAAAACCGAACTGGCAATTGGAAAATATAATGATCTGATTGTTGAAAGCAGGTCTGATTATGGTTTGTATCTCAGTTATGATGAGGGCAGGATTCTGCTGCCCAATAAATACGTTTCCGAGGATTTCCATGTTGGTGATATCCTTGAAGTCTTTGTATATACAGACTCTGAGGATCGGCTGGTTGCTACCACCATAAGACCTGCAGGCATTGTCGGGGATTTTGTTTTTCTTAAAGCAAAAGATGTGACATCCTTTGGAACTTTTATGGAGTGGGGGATAGAAAAAGACTTGCTGGTGCCCAAGAATGAGCAGCAGGACAGTATGGCGCCCGGAAAAAAATACCTGACAAAGATCTGTCTGGATAATGAGACACAACGGGTGTACGGCACGACCCAGATATCTGCGAACTGCGATAAAAACACCAGGGACCTTATGGTTGGCCAGCAGGTGGATCTTATTATCCATTCCATTACCAAAATTGGTATTATGGCTGTAGTCGACAATCAATACTTTGGAATGTTGTATCTCAATGAAATCTATCAGGACCTGGCAATTGGGGATACTCTTACCGGCTATATCATGCGGGTTCGTGAAGATCAAAAAATTGACCTGACTTTGAAAAAACCAGGATATACTTCTGTACAGGGATCTGCCCAGAAGATTCTACGCATTTTAAAAAAGGCCGGGGGCTTTATACCCTGTCACGACAAAAGCTCGCCCGAAGAGATAAAAAAAGTTTTTTCCATGAGCAAAAAAGAGTTTAAAAGAGCTGTTGGGGGCTTATACAAAAAAGGGATCTTAGAATTGAAAAAAAATGGGATCAGCCTGAAACAATAATTTAGAATGACCTCCCATGCCGTATCCGGTATGTCTTTGACCCTTCTTAATTCAGCAGACCAAGTATCAGCAACGATAATCCATACTCAGATCATTATTCCGGGCTTTTGTAATTAAAATGGAATTGGTCCATCATAATCATCGTCGTCGTCTTCTTCTTCATATAGTTCCATGTCACTCATAACGTTTAGGAATACTTCTAATGACTCACATAGATTTTTTACAGTTTTACTGTAGGTAAGCTTTTCTTCTGGCGTTTTTGCTTTTCCCATATCTTTTAAGGAAGATAACACTTCGTTTGAAATACCAATCATAATGTTCTCAGGATCCATTGCTTCTTCTCCATTAATTTTTTAAAGATGTATTGTTCTATAATTGTTTACTGTTGAATTTACAACTCATTTAGCAGGTATTCCCGGTTAGGGTTTAAAACATTTTCCGGCAACCCGCCATATTTAATATAATTTATATAACTGCTTGTCACGGTTTTTTAATATAATTCCCTTAAAAAAAACAGGTACTCTTCCAAATCCAGTGGCTTTATCTCCAAAGTTATTGAACGACCGGTTAAACTGGCTTTTTTATCTCTTAACATTGAAGCAGATGAAGATGCTGCAAAAATTTTGGTATTCTGGAAATCGTAAATATTTTTTAGTTGAGTATGAAAATCATCTTTATAGGTCACTTCATCTAAAAAAAGATAAATTTTCACCCTTTCGCAATCAGATTATTTCAGGTAGAATGCCCTGGTGTATATGAAAAAAATGAATAATAGTGGAAACAAATGGAACCAAGCATGATTCCCAGTCAATGATTATTATTCAGTATATCGGATCACATTGCCTGTTTGAACCGATTATTTTCTGACAATGTAACGTAAAAAGGTAAAAAAAATGAATTTTATTAAAAACCTGTCCATTGGAAACAAAATTTTATTGATTGTTATTATACCTATTGCTGCATATTTGTTTGTTTCCGGAACAAATCTGCTCACTGGTTATCGTCAACTTTCCTCCTATAATGCAATCTGCGATCTGTCTTTGTTATCAAATAATATCAGCAACCTGGTACATGAACTGCAAAAAGAGCGGGGGGCATCAGCTGGTTTTCTGGGTAGTAAGGGGAAAAAATTTGTTGAAAAACTTTCTGCACAAAGAAGAGACACGGACATTAAAAAGAAAGCCCTGGCAGAATATCTGAAAAATTTTGACCTGAACAATTTCGGTTCTGAACTGGGAAAAAGGATAGATAAAGCATTATCCCATATCACAAGCCTTGAAAATGAACGTCAGAAAATCTCCTCCCAGCATCGAACTGTAAACGAAGCAGTTGTTTACTATACCAAAGCCAATACCTACCTGCTGGATACCATTGGCTATATGACCCATCTGACTTCCAACGCTGAACTGGCGGCACAAATTGGAGCTTATTACAATTTCCTCCAAAGCAAAGAACGATCTGGCAAGGAAAGGGCTGTTTTAAGTGGAGTTTTCAGCAAGGGAAGCTTTTCTGCCGCCTCATATTCAACCTTCATCCAACTGGTAACCGAGCAAAACACCTATCTATCCGTTTTTGAAGCATTGGCAACACCTGACGCAAAATCCTTTTTTGATAAAACCGTAACCGGGACTGCTGTGGATCAAGTAGATCAAATGCGCAATATTGCCCGCAAGGTTAACCTTGATCATACAAAAGAATTTAAAGTGGGTGCTGTAAACTGGTTCGATACTATCACAAAAAAAATCAATTTACTCAAACAGGTAGAAGATCACCTGTCCTCCCAGATACAGTATCGGGCAAAGGAACTGGCTGATTCTAAAAATTCAATGATGATTTTTTCAATAATTGTGTTTGCAGTGATCGTTATTCTATGCGCCTTTCTTGCCTATTTTGTGACATCTATTATTCTTGGTGGAATTAAACAGGCTACCAGTGTAGCCCTTGAGCTGGCAGAAGGTGAAGGCGACCTTACCAAAAGGATGCACCTGAAGAGAAGAGATGAAGTTGGGATACTGGGACAGGCCATAGATAAGATGCTGGATAATCTATCATCCATGATTGCTAGAATTCAAAGTATTTCCGGCTCGCTTGATACGGTTAATCAGGAGCAGACAGCTCTTGCCGGAGGAATGATGGATTCAACTGAAAATGTATCGGGAAAAGCCAGCACTGTAGCGGCAGCTGCTGAAGAGATGAGTGTCACCATGGATGCAGTATCTGTGTCCATTGAAGAAGCCTCTGACAATGTTTCCAGTGTGGTTTTATCCACGGAAGAGATTGCATCAATCAGTAAAGATATCTCCCTTAATACAAAAAAAGCACATGGTATTACAATCAAGGCTGTTGAGCAGGCGGGAAAATCCTCAGAACAGGTAACTGAACTGGGTGCGGCTGCCGAGGCCATAGGCAATGCAACAGAAGCAATTGCTGAGATATCGGAACAGACAAACCTGCTTGCCCTTAATGCAACAATTGAAGCTGCCCGGGCAGGAGAGGCAGGAAAAGGATTTGCAGTGGTTGCCAATGAAATCAAAGAGCTTGCCAGACAGACAGCCCAGGCCACCCTGGAGATAAAAAGCCGTATTGAAGGAATACAGCAGTCCACCAAAGGTACTGCAATGGAGATAGAAGGGATCTCAAAGGTTATTGATGAAATAAATCAAATTGTTGCTGATATCAGTTCATCCGTTGAGACCCAGACCTCAAACACCACTGCAATTGCCGATAATATTAACCAGACCTCCCAGGGAATCCAGGAGGTAACTGAAAACGTTTCCCAGGTCTCTATAGTTTCCAAAGAAGTTGCCCAGGATATTGCTGATGTGGATTCAAGTTCAACTGAATTGTACGACAATACAAACAGTGTAAAAATATCTGCTGGTGAATTATCAAAATTAGCAGATCAATTACAGGAGATGGTCGGAAAATTCAAAGTTTAAAAAATATTTTCAAATTTTTACTACCTTGAAAAGCTCAAGAAATGCATTGATCTGAAAATTCAGTCATAGGCCGTGCATTATTGTCCATTTTGGATGCATATCCAAAATGGACAATAATGAAGCCGAACATCTGGTGACTTATATAAAAATTCTCCTGACATTTTAAACCAGGCATATTAAAATAGGGAAACAAAATAATCAGGAAATATTCCTGCTGTCCAGACCAAGGGCCTTGCGCTTGCTTTCAATGTGCTGCATCAGGAACACTGCAGCTTTTTCAGGATCAGGCTCCACGGCAAAGGCAGCGCCCACCACATCTTTTAATCCTTCTGTAAGGAGGCCTATTACATTCATGCTTCCGGTGATGGGAGGCATGAGGCCCAGATGGGTAGTGATGCCAGAAGCCACGCAATAGGTCCCGATGGCTATGGCCTTTTCCGAGTACCATTCAGGTGCGGACCCTGCCACGGGAAGATCGCTGATATCCACGCCAAGGGCATTGGCCAGAGCAGAAACCAGAACCAGGATACGGACATTGTCCACGCAACTTCCAAGATGAAGTACCGGGGGTATGCCCAGGGCTCC
>JAOZST010000242.1:0-1339 GCA_029939535.1 Desulfobacteraceae bacterium
TTACGGGTACGGCCATGATCTGGAGCACCATTACCCACCTGTTCAAACATACACCTATCACGCCCAGAACAATGGCTAAAAGCCTTGTGTTGGGATTTTCCCTTGTGCTCTTATTGATGAGCAAAAGACCTGGAACAAGGCCGCATACAATGATTTCAGTAATCAGAATCCAATATCCGTAAAATGAATTATTGGTATAAAAATGGCTGATTTTAAAGCCAAGGCTTGGAGCGGTAACAAATGCCCAGTAAATGGTGTCAATGATTTTGGCAATAATATAAGTGGTGATCATCCAGCCTGAAATTTTTGCCAGAAGATGAATCACATTGTCCTTAACCAGTTTTTTTCCTGTAACAGCTTCTGTGATCCTGGTCACCAACAGGGTAAAGCTGGGACCAAAGGCAGCCGCAGACCAGGTAAACAGGAAAAAAGTCCAGGGCCATATGAGCAATCCTTCCCTGACGGCAAAGGGACGGCCATACATAACGCCGGCAACACCACCCAAAGATCCCTGATGGAAAAAGGAAAGAAAGGCGCCAGTAGCTGCAAAAACAGCCATTACCCCATGCATGTTATGGGCAAGGTGATGAAAAAACGGCACCTTGTTTGCCTGTCTGTTTTCCAGGATATTGGGAATGAACTCAATGGTCAATACTGCAAAATAGCAGGACAGACAAAAAGCTACTTCCGTTAGCATTGAATGGACATTGGCATGCCAGAAAATAAACCAGCCCCGCAAGGGCTGACCAATATCAATGGCCAGGATCAAAAGGGCAGAACTATAACAGATAAACCCGATGATCACGGCAAAATTAATGATATTTTTCAATTCAGTTATATTAAAAATATATCGTAACAAGCCGGTAAAAAATGCCCCACCACCCACGGCAATGACGGCAAGATCAGCCCAGATCCACAGGGCAAACCCGTAATAATCATTCATATTGGTCTGGTTCAAGCCTTTAAACCAGCAAAGAAACATGGCATAAACGCCCCAGAGGACAACGGCACCAACAATGGCAATTCCAATGGTAAACTTTGGAAGTGAACAGCGTTTAGCACCTTCAGGTATTAATGCAGAATCCATATTTAATTACTCCTAACATAGGTTTTGGATATTTTACTCATGGGATGAAGACCCATGATGATTCTTAACCTTATCCCATTCACCATCGAGATAATTATCACCTGCTTTTCTGACCCATTCGCGCTCGGACAGGTAATAGACCTTGGGGTTGGTACCCAGACGTTCAAGCAGCCTGAAAATTTTCGGGTTCCTTGACTTGCCCACAACATCTTTGTTCATGGGGTCTGGATGGGGATCTGGTTTAACAATCTG
>JAOZST010000242.1:1439-4601 GCA_029939535.1 Desulfobacteraceae bacterium
TCCTCTTTGAACGGAACATTATTTTCAGACATGCACGAAACCATGCAGGAGCCGCATCCCGTGCATTTGTCCAGATCAATAACCATTCCGAACTTGTGTGCTTTTTTATCGTGTATCATCAGAACCTCTTAAGATTTTTATCCATGTAATTTAAGCCTTGGAAATTTTTGCTGTTATTCCAAAGGCAGCATCCAGTCCTGAACCAGATTCAATTACCGGGCTTATTAAATCATTCACATTCACACCCTTGTTGGAGACATATTTATTGTCACAGGTATGACCAAGGCCTTTTACCATTCCCAGGACACCCGGCATGATTCCTTCATTGAAATTAATTTTCACCTTTGCCGAACCCACCGGGGTTGTCAAGGTGGCATACCCCTGGTCCTTAATTCCTTTGGCAGTCACTGGATTAATTTCAACAACTATATCCACACCAGTCAAAACTTTGTCTGATACTGTTTTAACAGCAAATGGTGAGGCCATGGGAGCCGTTGCTGTCAATCTCATATTGTCAATGGGAATCAGCATCAATTCCAGATTACCCAGGGCCTGAATTGTTGAAGGGTTGCCACTAAGATAGGTAAAATCAATAGAAGGATTTTCTTTAGGTGCTCCTTGTGAGACCAGGACATGACCATCTTCAGACAGGGAGTCCCAGATATCCGCGGTCACACCTTCAAGACATTCTTCATAGCTTTCCCACTCAAAACTCTCGGCAATGGTTCCCTCAAGGCTATGGGCCAGAGAAATCAGGGCATCCCCTGGATTTCTTGTATCAAATACAGGGTCCAGAACCTGCCGGGTCAGGCCGATGACATTCCTGGCAAGGCCTGCCTGGGAAGGCACATCTTCAGTCCGTTCAAGAAAGGTATTTGACGGAAGAATCACGTCTGCTTCCATTGCGGTTTCATCCAGAAAGGATGAAAAGCTGACCACAAAAGGTATCTTCTGGAATGCCTGTTTCACACGTTTCGGATCATGCAAAGAGTAACAGGGATTGGCATTATACACAAAAAGTGCATCCACAATGGGTTTGGAACTTGCATTTAATTTTTCAACCAATTCATCTACTGAATTGGCAATTTTTGTTTTTCCTGCCCCTTTTTCAGCCACCTCATCCATTATTGTTTCGGGAAATGACAAATACTCATTCATGGCCATTACAAAGGCTCCGCCTTTTTTATTCAGCCTTCCTGCTAGGCAGTTCAGGGTATGAACTGCTGCAAATTCCTTGAGGCTCTGTCCACCATTACCCCTTCCCTTTCCAGGAATGGCCACCGGCATTTTAGCCTTGGCAAACAAGGCAGCAATTTTTTCAATCTCATTTGCTTTGATCCCTGTAGTTTCAGCAACCTTGCTCACTGAATACTCTTTTTGAACCATGGCAACAAATTTATTAAAACTCCCCTTAAATTTGCCGGCCTTAAACAAATTCTTTTTAAGCATCACAGCACAGATGCCAAGGGCCAGATCAGCCTCAGTTCCTGGATTTATGGGTATCCATTTATCTGCATTGGCCGTAGTATTGGAAAGACGGGGCTCTATTTGAAAGAGTTTGGCATGCCTTTCTTTTCTGGAGGCATTGGCCTTAAAGCAATTGACCGGAGATCCCCATCCCTCTATCAGGCCTGCACCGAAGCTCAATACAAAATCTGAATTTTCAAGGTCAAACCCAAGGGTATTGCCTTTACCGTGAAGGGTTTGGGCAGTTAACTCAAGAAAAGATTCAAGGCTTGGCATATCAAAATAATTGGAGGAGCCAAATGCTGTCAAAAACCGATTAAACAGCTGGGGAACAGATCCCAGTGTCTTGTCTGTGATACAGGCAAGCTTTTCAGGTGAACCGCTTTTTCTAATTTCAGCAAGCTTGCCGGAAACCAGTGAAATGGCATCTTCCCAGGATATTTCTTCAAAGTTATCACCATTTCTTCGTAATGGCGTTTTTACCCGGGTTGGATCATAAAGATATTGAAGGCCTGCAATACCATGGAGACAAGCGCCTCCATTATTAATGGGATATCCTTTCAGTCCTTCTATTTTTACGGGCCTGCCGTCTATTTTTCTAACACTGATACCGCAGTTTCCCGGGCACAGGCTGCACACCGAACTATCATAAGTTACTTCGCCGTCAACAGGAACAGGAGTCCATGGCCAGTTCTGGGTCCAGATGGAAGAGTCATCTGTCAGTTTTATTCCCACAGGGGAAACTGCAACACCCGCAACTGCGCCAAGTCCCAATCCCAAGAAGCTTCTTCTATCAACTTTCATAAGTAATTCCTCTATAAAGTTTGAAATTCTTGTGTTTTGAGACGACTTACTTGTGACACTGGAAACAATAGCCTTTATGGCCTGTTTCCTGTTTGTGGCACTTTGCACAGTCATCCATCTTCATACGATCCCAGGAATGTTTTTTAATTCCCCAGATACTTTTTCCCCAAATATCACGACTATATCCGGTAATTCTGTTTTCTTCATAGGGTCTTGAAGCTGTGGATTCCTCAATGGGTCCATGACAGGTTTTACAATCCATGCCAGCCGCATTGATGTGGGCCCCGTGGGAAAAGAAGACACAATCAGGCTGTTTTGCATATACAAACCAGGGGACCTCTTTTTCCTTTGCCACATATTCTTCAGCAAAGATGACTTCATCTTCAGTGTCTCCCATTGGCTCATCTGTATGGCAGTCCAGACAGGATTCCAATTTGGGAATTCCGGAAAAGGAACCGTCTTCTCTCAAATAATGACAAGATTCACAATCACCTGCTTCTTCAACATGAAGAACGTGATCAAAGTTAAAAGGTTGCTCTTTTTTAGAATAAAGCAACTTGGGAAAAAGCAGCCATCCGGACAAAAAGCATATCAAAAATGCTACCAGAAAAAAGATGATACCAAGCCCCAGGCCTTTGTCATCTTTTGGACCACCGGCAGTGCCTTCCCCTGCACCATCCATGGAACCATTTTCATCTTTGTTTTCTATTTTACTCATGAAAACTCCATCAATGTTAAAAAGTTGATGTTACATTAACCAGTTAGCTCAGGTAAAAAACCCGAACTGTTTTTTCTGCAGACAGTAATTCCTTGACATCTATCCGCAATAATCCCTTAAACCTCTTATTTTGGCTTCTTCTATATAAACATCTTGTTTCCTTGTCAAGGGAG
>JAOZST010000243.1:0-4569 GCA_029939535.1 Desulfobacteraceae bacterium
CATAGTTATATATCTGATATTACGAGCATTATTTTTTCATGATAACGAAGAGTCGGGGGAAAAGTGCATTGCCGTACTGACTCCTATATTAAATCCAATTATTATGGAGGTATTATGAGATTACAAACGTTTTTACTGGTAACGCTTATCGGCTTGATGAGCGTTGGTCTTCCGGCCAGGCCAGTAAATCAACAGGTCTTGTACAGGAAATCAGCTACTCTTTTATCGTCAATATTGACATTGCAAACGCTCCATTTTTTGGTATGCCTGACGCTCCTGTTGCTGTTGCAGTGTTCAGCGACTTTCAATGACCTTACTGTGGTCGTTTAGGACCATTATTCGAGCAGGTGCTCGAAAAAAATCCAGAAAACGTAAAGATAGTCTTTAAACATTTTATCTTGAAGAGCCATAAACAGGCAAAACCTGCAGCATTGGCCTCAATTGCCGCCCAGAAACAAGGTAAATTCTGGGATTACCATGATCAACTTTTTCAAAATATGCAAGTTCTCAGTCCACAAAAATATCTGGAAATTGCCACAAATCTTGGCCTTGACATGGAGAAATTTATGAAAGACATGGCCGATCCTGAGGCAGCTAAAAGAGTTACCCTGGAAACCAGACAGGGAGCAGCAGCTGGAGTCAGAGGAACACCTACTATTTATGTTAACGGAAGAAGGCTCAAAGACAGAAGTGTCAATGGATTCCAGAAACTCATTGACAAGGAGCTGGCAAAAAAAGAGAAATAGTTTGAAAAAATACAACAAATGATGAAAAATATAAACAACAGAAGTGATCCAACAACAATTATTTTGAAGGACTTGAGCCACAGCCCAGAAGAAGAACGATTCTATTGTTTGGGTAATGTTTCTGGTGGTATTCCTACTGTGAGGTTGACATCCTGCATTGACTTCAGGCATTTCAATGGTTTCAGATACCTTGAAGCCCTTTTCAAAATCAAAGAAAGAGGTATCCATTTTTTCATTATTTAAAATGTTGGTAAATATTTTTTGCAACCTTCATTTATAGTTTACACTTTCTGTTTATTGTATAGAGTTAAAATTTGGCCAATACTGCATTGTTACTGCATTGTTGAAATTTTTTTATAAAAAAAGTGTAAACTATTTTTGAAGCATTATGATGGTCAGTCCGATATCCCTGATATATCCTTGCTCATAAGCAATAAAAGTGTTACCTGGACAATAAATTATTTTCATAATGGAATGATACTAACTTTAATCGGCACCATAAACTACCTTTAAAGGGTTTGACTGTTTTCCCCTTCTTCATCTCCTCTTGAAGATCTGAGAGGAGATGGAGAAGGAGTCAGTTTCAGCATTCATTTATCAGACTGGTTTCCCTGGCTGCCAGGTAGTCGTCAAAGTCATTTATCATGTCAATGGTTCCCTGGGGAATAATTTCAACAACCCTGTTTGCTGTGGTGGACACAAACTGGTGGTCATGGGAAGCAAACAGCACCACCTCTGGAAAGGCTATCAGCCCGTTATTCAAAGATGTGATTGATTCAAGATCAAGATGGTTGGTGGGTTCATCAAGAATAAGGGCATTGGCTTTGGAAAGCATCATTCTGGAGAGCATGCAGCGAACTCTCTCGCCACCGGAAAGCACAGCAGTCTTTTTCATGGCCTCTTCTCCGGAAAAAAGCATTTTACTCAGGAATCCCCGGACAAAAGCTTCACTTTCCCTGGAGTCTGCAAACTGGCGGAGCCAGCCTATAAGATCCAGGTCTTTATTATTGAAATATCCGTTATTTTCCTTTGGGAAATAGGATTTGTTTATGGTAATACCCCAGCGGAAGCTTCCTTTGTCCGGTTCCATCTCACCTGCCAGAATCTGGAACAGGGTAGTTTTGGCAAGACTGTTGGACCCTACAAAGGCGATTTTATCACCCTTGTTAACTATGAGGTTTAGATCATCAAACATTGAAACCCCATCGATCTTTTTGGAAAGACCGTTGATTTCCAAAATAATATCACCACAGGGTCGTTCAGGTTTAAAGACAATATAGGGAAATTTTCTGGAGGAAATGGGCATATCTTCTATGGTCAGTTTTTCAAGGAGTTTCTTTCTTGAGGTGGCCTGTCTGGCCTTGGATGCGTTGGAGCTGAAGCGCTGGATGAATTCCTTGAGTTGTTCTGCCTTGGCCCTGGCCTTTTTGCTCTCGGTTTCCTTCTGGCGGAAATGCAGCTGGCTTGTTTGATACCAGAAGTCATAGTTGCCCACATAAATCTGTATTTTACCAAAATCAATATCTGCCATATGGGTGCAGACCTGGTTCAGGAAATGGCGGTCATGGGAAACAATGATAACTGTATTCTGGAACCGGGATAGAAAATTTTCCAGCCATGAAATGGTTTTGAGGTCCAGCTGGTTGGTGGGCTCATCCAGGAGCAAGATATCGGGGTTGCCGAACAGGGCCTGGGCAAGCAGAACTTTTACTTTGTCATTACCGTCAAGCTCCTTCATTTTTTTTCCACGCATTTCTTCGGGGATACCAAGTCCGTTTAACAATATTGCAGCCTCTGCCTCTGCTTCATAGCCATTCATCTCACCGAACCTGGCTTCCAGTTCTCCGGAACGTATTCCATCTTCCTCGGTAAAATCAGCCTTGGCATATATTGCTTCGCGCTGGGTCATTACCTTGTAGAGCTTTTTATGGCCCATGATTACGGTATTGAAAACACTGTATTCATCAAAGGTGAACTGGTCCTGGTTCAGGACTGCAATGCGCTGCCCCGGTCCTTTGGTAATTCCACCCCCATCAGGCTCAAGCTGGCCTGCCAGGATTTTTAAAAATGTGGATTTGCCTGCGCCATTGGCTCCGATCAGGCCATAGCAGTTGCCAGGAGTGAATTTTATATTAACGTCCTGGAAGATGACTCTCTTGCCATAGGAGAGAGCAACATTGGATGCGGTAATCATGGTCGTTTCCTTATAATAAAAGCCAAAGGAAGATTCTCACGATGGCCTGATGTAATTTAAATTTGGTAAAAGCCGGGTCCGGGCAATTATTCTTTCGGAAGAAGGGTGTCCCCCTTTTCTCCGTTAGACTCTTTCTTTTTTTCCAGCTTGCGCAGTCTTTTCTCTTCTTTTTTCTTTTTCTTTGCTAATTCTTTCTGACGCTTTTCAAATGAATAGTTTGGTTTGAACAAGGTTTACTCCTTATGAATATTTTATGTTCGACTTAAAAAAAAACTGGAATTATATAGCTGAGGCATCGTTTTGATACCTCAACTGAAACCTGGGTTTCCAGATAAAATTAATTATCAATGAGTGGTCTGCTTTAGCTGACAGCCAGTGAAAAAACACTGTTGCGCCGACTTTTGTTATAACCGGTTGTGGAAGGTCTCTTTTTTCTTGGCATCTGCCGTGAAAATTTTCTCTTTTTTTCTTCAACAGGTTTTTTTGTTGTGTCAAGGGCAAAACCATGGTCGATCTTCCTGTGCATTTTTTTGCCCAGATTACGTTCAATAAGAGAAATTATTTTATTGTCTTCTTGACCTGCAAAGCTGAAGGCCTGGCCTGTCCGTTCGGCTCTTCCAGTACGACCGGTGCGGTGGGTATAGGTTTCTGCCGTGTCTGGTACATCATAGTTTATGACATGGGAAATTCCAAGCACATCAATGCCACGGGCCGCAATATCTGTTGCAACCAGGATTTTAAAGGTCCCGTCACGGAATCCGTTAAGGGCCTGCTGCCGTTTTTGCTGGGAAAGATTGCCCTGTAAAGAGGCTGCACTGAAACCAGCTTTCTGCAGTTGCAGGGCCAGGCTTTTTGCCTTGTGCTTGGTGCGGGTAAAGACCAGGGTGCTTGTCATTTTCCCTTCTTCAATGATGTTTTTGAGTAAAGCAGTCTTTTTTTCCTTTGCAACCTGAAACAAGACATGGGAAATTGTTGGAGCAGGCAGGGTATGGTTGATTTGTATGATTGCCGGATTTTTTAATATTTTTTCTGCAAGAAGGCGGATCTCCCTGGGCATGGTGGCTGAAAAAACCAGGGATTGCCGTTTTACAGGCAACTGCTTGATTATTCGCCGGATATCAGGGAGAAATCCTTTGTCAAACATATGGTCGGCCTCATCAAGGATCAGTGTCTCAACAGAATTGAGGTTAATGGCTCTGTCATTGAGAATGTCCAGCAGCCTTCCAGGGCAGGCAACGATGATTTCCACACCAGACCGGATTGTCCTGACCTGGGGATGTTTTCCCACACCGCCATAAACAGCAACGCTTTTAATGCCTGTCCCTTTTGCCATTTTGCGGATATCGTCATGGATCTGTTCAGCCAGTTCCCTGGTGGGAGCCACGATCAAGGCCCTCACTTTTTTCCGGGGGCCGTCCAGCAAACGCTGGAGAAGGGGTAAAACAAAGGCAGCAGTTTTTCCTGTGCCTGTCTGGGCCAGGCCAAGGATGTCCCGGCCTTCAAGAATAGGGGGAATGGCTTGTTCCTGTATGGGGGTGGGAATGGTAAATCCACAGGCAGCAATGCCTGTATTTATTGTTGGGTGAAATTGAAAATCTTTGAAACTCATTAATACTCCTAATTAATACT
>JAOZST010000074.1:0-16622 GCA_029939535.1 Desulfobacteraceae bacterium
GCCACATTACCACCGCCAATGACAACCACTTTGCCGGAAAGTTTTTCAGCCTTGCCCATGGCAGCATCCCTCAGGAAATTGGTTCCCTTTAGCACGCCCTCAAGGTCTTCACCTTTGACACCAAGCCCTCTTGAGCCATGGAGGCCAGTTGCCATAAAAATAGATGAATATCCATCAACCTTCAGGCTTTCAAGACTAATATCCTTACCAAATTCCATTGAGGTTTTAATTTCAACACCCATTTTTTCAATGACGGCAATCTCTTTTTCCAGTTCAGCCTTGGGAAGCCTGTATTCAGGGATTCCCACTGCCATCATACCACCTTTGATTGGCAGTTTTTCAAATATGGTTACTCCATAGCCTTTTTGGGCCAGATAATAGGCAGCAGTCAAACCTGCCGGACCTGATCCCACAATTGCAATTTTTTCATCCCGTTTTTCTGGAATTTCAGGGATAAAAGGATCATTTTCCCCCTCAAAATCCAGGTCAGCCAGATACCTGTGAAGATATTGGATGGCCACGGGCTGGTCAGCATCCCCCCTTGTACAGACAGATTCACAGGGGTGATGGCATACCCGTCCGCAGGAACCTGGAAAAGGATGTTCCTGTTTAAATAATTTTAAGGCTTCATAATATTTTCCCTGGTTCATCAGGGCGATAAACCCCTGGATGGAAACATGGGCCGGACAGGTTGCCTTGCATGGGGCAACAGACCTCTTGGATATGCCATAGGCCCCTGGTATGGCCTGTTCATATTGTTTAAAGATTGCTTTTCGCAGGTCAAGTCCCTGGTTGTGTTCGCTGGGTATTTCAACGGGGCAGACTTTGGTACATTCCCCGCATGATGTACATTTTAATAGATCAACAAACCTTGGAGATTCTTTTATCCTGGCCTTGAAGTTTCCCTGTTCACCATCAAGTTCCAAAAGTTCCGTATTTGTTAACAACTCAATATTCAGATGCCGGCCGACCTCGACCAGTTTGGGTGAGATAACTCACATGGTACAGTCATTGGTCGGAAATGTTTTATCCAGCTGAGCCATCATACCGCCAATGGCATATGATTTTTCAACCAGATAAACATAATAGCCTGAATTGGCAAGATCAATGGCAGACTGCATTCCTGCGATACCACCTCCAAGCACCATAACAGCGCCTGAAAGATCTTTTTTTGGTGTCAAATTTTGCATCATCGTCAAAACCTCCTAACCGTTTATTATAGCCTCATTATTTTAAGCTATTTCCTGACCGGTAACAAAAGGATTACCAGAAAAAGAGGCTCCGCCGCCAAAAAAGCCATGACAAACAAAATAGGCTGTCTGGCACCTCTTTCTATCCATGAAAAGCGATTTGATGAACTAAACTATTTATAAAATAACCGTTATTAGAACCCACCTTTAAGTAAAAAAATGGTATTTCTTTGTCAAGAATTATTTATTTCGCGTATAAGCATGGATATTCATTATTCTTTTAAAAAAAATTTTATGAATAATTTTATTCAGAAAAAATAGTGAACATTTTTTATTGGTTCTCATCATTTTTTTTGATTTTTTTCTGGAGATTCCCACCTGCTTCAAGAGCCTCGTTACTGGCATTCCAGGGAGCAATTTTTACTAGTAGAAACATTCCAGGCAGAGCAATCAGGGCACAGGTCAAATAAAAAATTTCCCACCCAAGATATTTTGCCATAAAGCCGGTAATGGAAGCGGCAAACACGCTGGGGACAGCCATGAGGCTTGTTAAAAGGGCATATTGGGTGGCTGTAAACCGTTTATTGGTCTGAACAGCCATATAGGTAGCATAGGCAGCCTGTCCCAGTCCTGTGGCAAAGAATTCAAAGCCCACAACACTTCCTAAAATTACCTGACGAAAATCCAGCCACAAAAGAGAATTTCTATCGATCATGACCAAAACGGCAAAAAACGCTGTTGATACAGCCTGTAGAATACCAAATACCCACAAAGATTTTGCAATGCCCAGCCGAATCATTATAGAGCCCCCTATAAGTACCCCTCCAAAAAGACCAAACATGCCGATTCCCTTTACAATGACAAAGTATTCTGTTTTTGAAAATCCCATTTTAAGGATAAAGGGGATGGTCATGGCACCGGCCATGTTGTCCCCTATTTTATACAAAAGGATAAAAAGCAGAACCAAAAGAGCTCCATGGCGTTTAAAAAATTCCATAAAGGGTTCCACAATGGCTTCCTTCAAAGAAACCGGAGGGGTTTCCGCGACAACAGGTTCGGAAACCAGAAGGCAGGTGATTATACCAATCCCCATCATCAAGGCCAGGAGGATATGGATACTTGCCCATGAAAAACCCCATTCAGTAAGCAGGGAAAGCCCCACTGAAACATACATACCCAGGCGCCAGGCATTCATCCAGACCCCGGTACCAAATCCCAGTTCATCGGTTGTCAGGTATTCCCTGCGAAAGGCATCCAGGGCAATGTCCTGACTTGCCCCGAAAAAATTGATACACAAACCCATGATCATGATCCAGAAAAGAGATTTTCCAGGATCAAATTGTCCCATAAGGGCAATACTGATTAAAAGTCCCAGCTGGGCAATGAGTATCCATCCCCTTCGCCGGCCCAGGAAACCAGGCACATACCCGTCCATCAAGGGCGACCATACAAATTTAAGTGTATAGGGCAGGCCCAGAGCAGAAAACATGCCAATGGTGGCAAGATCCACATTGGACTCTGTCATCCATAGTTTTAAAACATCCTTGATAATATAAAAGGGAAAGCCTGAAGAAAAGCCGAAAAACAGCATGACCAGCATTTTCCAGGACAGCATGGTTTTAAGAATCTGAGTAAAAGAGGGGCCTTGCTTATTCATGGCCTGGAAGATCCTGAAAAAATGACAAAGGTGATGGAAAAATCAAAGAACGATTTCAAAATCATAGGACACGGCAAAACAATCAATTGAGCTGTTTTTTTGATCTGCCTGGATTTTATCTTTTGACTGGATTTTCTTTTCAAAAAAAAGCCTGCTATCTTTTACAATTTCATCCATCTGGTCATCTGTCCGGTCCTGGTTTAAATGGATCAAGCCCAGTTTTTTAACCCGGGCTTTTAAAGCAAGATCCAGCACATCTGGTATGGAGGAATGCCCCCACCCTGTCCTGCAACCATATTCTTCAATGGTATACTCTGCATCATGAAACAATAGAGAGGCATTTTCCACAAATTTTATATACTCTTCCAGCTTTTTGCTCTGGGGATGGGCAAACCCAAGTTCATTGTCAGTTAAAAACACAAAACTCTTGTCATCTTCTGTGAATTTATATCCCATGGATCCCTGGGAATGACTTGTGGGAATCATATCAATACTTAAGGAACCGATTTGAAAACTATTATTTAAAGAGTCATCAAAGAGAATATCAGCCCTGAAATCCTTGAGAGGAACAGGGAAAAAAGGAGGTTTAAGAACTTCATTGAACACGCCTTTTGTATTAATACCGGCAAATTTACGGTCCTGAACAAAAACCCGTGTATTACTGTAAAGCAGGGGTTTAAAAAATGCAATGCCCATAATGTGATCCCAGTGGGTATGAGTCAAAAGCAGATAATACTCTGATTTTTTTCTTTCCAGCAAAGACCTGCCCAGCCGCCTGATCCCGGTGCCGGCATCAATTATAACGATTTCTCCTGTCTTCGCTATAACTTCAATGCAGGTGGTATCTCCACCATACTTTATATATTCCTTCCCTGATACAGGTATAGATCCCCTGGAACCCCAACATTTAATATACATACTTCTCCTGTGGAACAACAAAAAATTAGAGCCTGCCAAACAAAATATGTTTTCATAGAATCATATGAATCTCCACAGAAATCAATATTTTTTTTGATTTTCCGCAAATTATAGGCAGTTGGGCTTCAATATTTTATTCCGGGTTTATTTTTTTTTGTAAATCGCCTTTTGTTACTCATTTTAAAAATAGTTTAAAATTACCAAACTTTTTTGATTCACATATTGACATCCCGGCTTATTTTGCTTAGGAAAATACTTGCACAAATCCTGATATAGACAATAAACATTTATGTAAAAGGGGATTTAATAAATGGCACAGCTTATCGCAGACAGAAGAGATGTGGACTTTGTATTGCATGAACAAATTGGAATGGTCAACCATGAATTATTTGAAGAGTTTAACAAAAAAACAGTGGACCTGATTGTTTCTGAGGCCAGAAACCTTTCCATTAAAGAGATTTTACCCACGTTCAAAGACGGGGATGAAATCGGATGTATCCTTGAAGATGGCAAAGTCACTGTACCAGAGTCTTTTCAGCGTGCCTGGAAACTATATTGTGAGGGAGAATGGCTGGCCATGTGCGATGATCCCGAGGTGGGGGGCCAGGGAATGCCCAGAACCGTGGGATGTGCTGCCCTTGAATATATGATTGGCGCAAACTCGGCCTTTATGCTCTATTACGGCATGACCCACGGAGCTGCCAAACTGGTTGAGGCCTTTGGAAACAAAACCCAGAAAAAACTTTATATGAAAAAAATGTTTGCCGGTGAATGGGGCGGCACCATGCTTTTGACGGAATCTGATGCTGGATCGGATCTGGGTACCCTCACCACCGTTGCTGTTAAAAAAGAGGATGGAACCTATGCCATCCAGGGGTCTAAAATTTTTATATCTGCAGGAGAACATGATCTGTGTGAAAATATCATCCACCCTGTCCTTGCCAGGATTGAAGGCGCACCTGCAGGTACCAGGGGGATTTCCCTTTTCCTGGCCCCCAAATACCGGGTCAATGAAGATGGGAGTCTGGGAGAATTCAACAATGTGATCTGCACAGGACTGGAAAAGAAAATGGGCATCCACGGCAATGCAACTGCCTCCCTCTCTCTGGGTGAAAAAGGCGAATGCATCGGCACCCTGCTGGGAGAAGAAAACAGAGGCATACCTGAAATGTTCCAGATGATGAATGAAGCCCGGGCCTTTGTTGGTATGCAGGGATTTGCCGTTGCATCTGCTTCCTATATGTATGCCCTGGAATATGCCAGGACCCGGATACAGGGAAGACACCTGACCGCAGGAAAAGACAGAACCGCTAGAAGTGTGCCCATTATCCAGCACCCGGATGTAAAACGCCAGCTACTGAATATGAAAGCCTATACCGAGGGTATGCGCTCATTGATCTATTATTATGGTAAATGTTCCGACATTGTCCATACCACGGATGATGAAACCCTGAAAAAAAACACGGCCGCACTCATTGAAGTTTTAACCCCCATTGTCAAGGGCTATGTCACGGACAAGTCCCTGGAAGTCTGCTCCCACGGGGTTCAGGTCTACGGGGGGTATGGATATATCCGGGAATTTCCAGTGGAGCAGCTCATGAGAGACTCCAGAATTTTCATGATCTACGAAGGCACCAACGGAATCCAGGCCATGGATCTTCTGGGCCGAAAACTTTCCATGAACCAGGGGAAATCCTTTGAATACTTCCTTGACCAAATTAAAAAAACCATCCATGATGCCAGGGAGGTAGAAGGAGTTAAAGAGCTTGCTGATAAAGTTTCCCATGGACTTTCACGTTTTACAGAACTTTCTAAAATAATTGGCCAGAGGTCTAGATCAGACCAGGTTCTCAATGCCTATGGTTTTGCACATCCCTTCCTTGAAATCACAGGGGATATAACCTTTGCCTGGATGCATTTGTGGAGGGCAAGCATTGCTGCCCCCAAGCTTGCAAAGAAAGCAGGCAGTCTTGACAGGGATGCTGTTGCCAAGAAAGCCTTAAAAAACAAGGATGCAGCCTTTTATGCAGGTCAGATGCAGTCAGCAAAATTTTTTATTAATATCCTTCTTCCCCAGACCTATGGTAAGATGGATGCCATCCTGGAGGGTGACACCTGTATAGAGGATATTATGGATGTCTCCTTCGGTTCTAAATGAACCTGGTTCTAAATAGAACCTGATTCTAAATAAAACCGGGGATGAACTTAGCGCGCTATCGCGCGAGCTTTTAGCCATTAGCTGTTGGCAGTTAGCTAAAGCCTAATGGCTAACAGCTAAATGCAAATTCCTATACTTTAAAATAAAAAATTATCCGGGAGGACACATGCTTGATTATCTTAAAAAAACACTTCTAACCGGTGTGGGGCTGGCCTTGAAATCCAAAAGCGAAATTGAGGAACTGGCAAAGGAGTTTGCCGAACACTCCAAGATGAGCCAGGGGGAAGCAAAGGAATTTCTCAATGAATGCCAGCAAAAATATGAGGATGCCAAATCAGGCCTTGACAAAAGAATAGAAACTGCCATTGAAAAAATACTGGTCAAACTGGATCTGCCGACACGGTCTGATATCAAAACCCTGAACCAGCGCATTGACAAGCTGACTGAAAAAATAAATTCAAAAGAATAAGATCAGAGAAATATTTATGGGGGAAAATCTGAATATTCGCATAGGACATTTAAAAATTGTGGATCACCTGGTCCTGGGTTATTCTGTTTTCCGGTGTAATAGCGATTATCATGAAGACCATGGATTAGGGGACTCAACCCTTGAAAACATTCCCATGAATTCATGGGAACAGATCAGTGACGGCCTGAAGCAGGGCAATCTCCACGGTGCTTTTATAAGTTCCCCCCTGGCCATGGATTTGTTTGCCTCTGGTCTTGATATCTCTTTTTTAATGTTTGTCCACAGGTCCGGCAGTTTGATAGTAAAAAACAAAAAAAATCCCCTGAAAAACATTTCAGATTTAAAAGGAAAAACCCTTTTGATACCCCATGAATTGTCTGTGCAGCACATGCTGCTCCATAAGCTTCTGGCAGCCGCAAACCTGGAATTAGATTCCTCCAATGCAGGGGATTCAGATATTGCAAACAGCCTGGCGCGGACAGAGTCAACAAGCCCTGTCCTCATGCCTGAAATGCTTGAAAATGATGAAGACAGTGACATAGGAGGCTTTATGGTTGCAGAACCCTATGGCAGCCAAGCCATTGCCATGGGAATTGGAGAAAGGCTCTGCACCTCTGACAGTCTGTGGAAGGACCACCCCTGTTGCGGACTTGTGGTACAAAAAGGTTTTGCAGCATCCCATGAAAATATTATAGAAAAATTGGTTTGCCATTTTTTTCAATCTGCAAAACAACTTAATGATATGATCCTTGATAACCAAACAAATGAAAAGGGGCTTGATTGGGCAGAAAATTTTCTTGACCAGGACAGGGATATAGTGAGGCAGTCACTTTTTAACAATAATGTAAACTTTAATCCAAAAATGCTAATACCTGACAGGGAAAAACTTGATATAATTCAAAACTATATGACAGGGACCATGGGTGTGATGCCCCGGACAATCGACCTGGATTCATTCCTTAACCCTGGCTATGCGATAAAGGCTGTATCGGAAATCTGACATTGAAAATTGATATTAAAAAAATAACCAAGGTATATACAAGTCCCAAAAAAGAAGATCATATTATTCTCAAAGATATCTCCTTTTCCATTGAACCGGGAGATTTTGTTATCATTCTGGGAGAGTCAGGGTGTGGTAAAACAACCCTTTTAAATCTTTTGGCAGGACTTGAAAAACCCACATCTGGATCTATTTATGTTGACGATCAGAAAATTACCGGAATCCATCCTTCACGATCCATGCTTTTTCAGCAGCCAGCCCTGATCCCCTGGCTCAACGTAAAAGAGAACGTGGCCTATGGCTGCAAAATAAGGGGGGACATAAAAGAACTGGACTACAGGGTAAACCAATTCCTTGAGATAATGGGTCTGGGCGGATTTTCAGACTCCAAACCCGGGCAGCTTTCCCTGGGCATGGCCCAGAGGGTATGCCTTGCAAGGGCTCTGGTGGGACACCCGAAAGCCCTTCTTCTGGATGAACCCTTTGCTTCCCTGGATACCTTTACCCAGGCCCATATCCAGGAAGAACTTGTTAATTTATGGCTGTCAGAACAATTCACAGCAGTCTTTGTCACCCACGACATTGATGAGGCCATCCGCATGGGAAATAAAATCATTCTTCTGGCAGGGGAACCGGCAAATATCACGAATATATTTGAAATAAATGAGGAATATCCAAGGGACCGGAACCATCCAAAATTTAAGGAAATCCGGATAAAAATTCTGGAACAGTTCAAATACTCCTATCTTGCTAAAAGGAGCTTGTTATAACTATCGATATATCCAATAAAAATAAAAAAATTGAGGTCTGGTCGAGGCGCAGATTTATAAAAACAGCTGTTGCCAGCGGCTCAAGCCTGATCCTGCCAGGGGCAGCCCCATTACTTGCAAAACAGTCTCCCCTCAGGCTGGGATATCTGCCCATTACCGATGCAACCCCCCTTCTTGTGGCCCATGGACTTGGTTATTTCTCCCAGGAAGGGCTTCAGGTTGAAAGGCCGGTTATGGTAAGATCATGGAAAATACTGATTGAATCATTTCTGGCAGGAAAATTTGATCTAACCCATATGCTGTTTCCCATTCCTGTGTGGATGCGATTTAAACAAAACATACCCATAAAAGTTCTGGCCTGGGATCATACAAATGGTAGTGCCGTGACCGTTAGAGGTAACTCAGAGATTTACAAATTCGCCGACCTTGGCGGAAAACAGGTGGCTGTCCCGTCCTGGTATTCCATGCACAATCTTATCCTGCAGATGGGGATAAGGACCCAGGGACTCAAACCTGTAATAAAACCCCAGTCTGCAAAACTGGCCGCGGATGAAGTCAACCTGTTCATACTGCCTCCTCCGGACATGCCCACAGCCCTTCTCGGCAGAAGAATTGATGCATTTATAGTGGCTGACCCTTTTAATGCCCTGGCCCAGGAAAAATTCAATGCAAGAATAATGCGGTTTACCGGTGATATCTGGAAAGACCACCCCTGCTGTGTTGTTGTGGCCAACCAGAATTTTATCGATAAAAATTCTATTGTAGTGCAAAAAGCCATGAATGCCATTGTCAGAGCCCAGGCCTGGTGTACGAAAAACCCCCTGGAAACAGCACATCTTTTAAGTCGTGACGGAGAAAGATATCTTCCGTTCCCCGAAACTATACTGGCACGGGTTTTTAAAAGCAATTTACATAAAACACAATTGGTTCATCCCCATTGGGATGTTACAAGAATTGGGTTCCAGCCCTTTCCCTTTCCTTCTGCCACCCGGTTTATTGTGGATCAGATGAAAAAAACCAAGGTTGAAGGTGACAATAGCTTTCTTTCCTCTCTGGATACAGGTGCAGCTGCCCAGGAACTGGTGGATGAAACCTTTGTCAGAAAAGCCATTGACGAAACAGGTGGAGTGCATGTTTTCAATAGCTCCAACATGGAAAAACCATTCACAAGGGAAGAAGTAGTTGAAATCAATTAACAGAAAATTAGATAGCGATTCCAGACAGGTTGGACTGGATTCTTTTTCCAACCGCATGGAGTTTGGATGGAAATTTGAGCTACTGGGCCTTGCCCTGTTTGCATGCGCATGGATACTGGTATCCTGTTTTATTTTCACCCGTCCTGAATTTTCCCAGTTTAAGGGATTTTTGCCTGGTCCCACCCTGTCTGCCTTGATGGATGCATTCCAGGACAGCCGTTTCTGGATTTCAGTCTTTGCAAGCCTTCGACGGATTCTTGTGGGAATCTTCCTTGCATCCATACTTGGTTTTCCCCTGGGAATAATCATTGGATTCTATCCAATGCTCAGGGGACTTTCCTACTCCTCCATTCAATTTATCAGGATGATCAGCCCTCTGTCCTGGATGCCCATTGCACTGCTTTTATTTACAAGCTTTGAGTCGGCTGTGTATTTTTTGATTGTAATGGCCACAATTTGCCCTATAATACTAAATACAGCAATAGGAGTTTTGCATATCAATCCCCAGTGGATTAAAATGGCGTTGAACCAGGGTGCAAACAATTTTCAACTCATACGGACCATTGTGATTCCTTCCTCCCTGCCCCAGATGATGACCAGCTTGAGACTGGCGCTGGGCGTAGCCTGGATCGTTTTGGTTCCTGCTGAATTTTTGGGCGTTTCCAGTGGTCTGGGGTATCTTATAAATGATGCAAGGGATACAATGGAGTATGACAAACTCATGGCAATGATAATTGCCATTGGAATATTGGGTTTTCTTCTGGACCGTTTATTCCAAAAACTTCAAGTAAACTTTAATAGGTCCTGGGATAAATAAACAGATAAAATATTATTACTTTTATAATTATCAAGGAGTCTTTTATGGCAGTAAATCCAGATATAAAAATTCTTGTTGCTGATGATTCAGGAACCATGCGCATCATGTTTAAACAGATTCTCAGCAAAGCCGGCTATACAAATCTTGTCATGGCTGTCAATGGAGCCGATGGACTTGAAAAAGTTAAAACCGAAAATCCAGACCTGGTAATCAGTGACTGGAACATGCCCAAGATGGACGGACTTGAATTTTTAAAAGCACTCCGGGCCAGTGAGGAGTTCAAAGATCTTCCATTTATCATGGCCACAGCCCAGGCTGACAAGGGTCAGCAGATGGTTATAATGGAAGCCGGGGGCAACGGACATGTTCCCAAACCATTTGATGAAGAACAGATCAGCAAAGGTATTGAAAAGGCTTTTTCCACTGGCATGGAAAAAGCCCAGCACACAACAAAACAAAGAAGCATCATGGGAGGAAAGGTAGAACTCAACGTATCCCATATTCAGATTACAGACCACCTTGCTCTGGGCGCACTTAAACACAGGATTGAACAGGGAGATGTCGAACCTGAGTATTTTGATCTTACCACCAGCCTTAAAGCGGGATGGAACCCCATTCAGGAAGGACTTGAAACAGGGGAAACCGACTGTGCCTTTGTATTGGCCCCAATTGCCATGGATCTGTTTGCCTATGATTCCCCCATAAGGCTGGTCCTCTTTGCCCATAAAAACGGCTCAACCTTTGTCCGATCCAGACATTATGACCACAGATTTGATTCCCTCCAGAGCTTTTACAAATACAAAGTAGTGGACATCCCCCATAAAATGTCTGTCCATCATATGCTGGCCCATAAATTTTTAAAAGAGCTGGGATTAAAACCGGGTGTACCAGGAGCAAAAGCCATCAATGTACGATTTGAGGTTGTTCCCCCAATAAAAATGCCCGGTATAATGAAAGAAAATGAAGATGTTGCAGGATTTATGGTTGCAGAACCTGTGGCGACCAAAGCCATTGCCGGTGAAATAGGAAACCTGGAATTTTATTCTGCCAGCCGCTGGGACAATCACCCCTGCTGTGTTGTTGCCATGCAGGAAGATTTCATTCAAAAATATCCAGAAGCAGCCCAGGAATTTGTCAGTCTTCTGGTAGAAACAGGGGAATATATTGAAAATGATAAAGTCAGGGCAGCACAGATTGCTGTCAATTTCCTTGATCCAAATGGTAAAATGGGACTGAACCCCGAGGTATTAAAAAATGTTTTTTCACAGCCCCAGGCAATACGCTGGGATGGTCTCTACCCCGAAGCAAGCGACCTGGATAAAGTCCAAAAGTACATGCATGATACCATGGAAATTGGTAAAATCATTGATCTTGAAAAATTCATAGAAACTGGATTTGCCAATAAAATATACAATATTTAAATGAGGTGTCCTATATGAAAATAACAGACCCGCAAGTTATAAAAAATGGAGAGAAAGACTTGTTAGAAGCTGTTCAGGATAATCTGGACCTGAACATGGTCAGACAGATTCTCAAGGATCGCATGAAAGTTTCATCCCTTTCTTCCAGGGGCGGACAAATTATAGTCCACGAAAATAAAATCGCCTTCAGGATGGACTTTGATATCAATCTAAGCGGCAGCCTGCTATTTGACCGGGAAGGCAATTATATTGAAGAACAGGATGAAGATGCCTTGATGAAAACAGAAACCGAAGAGAAAATGGAACTCTCAGGTTTTGAACTGGATGAATCCCTTCCAGAACAGGAATCTGACGAAAGTAACCCTGATGAAACCGATTTTGTTGAAACCGATCTAAATGAAGCAGAACTGGATGAAACTGAACTGGATGAACCAGAAATCTTTCTTCCGGAATACGATCTTGAAGATGAACCAGAACTTGAGGATGGGCCTGAATTAGAACTGTCAAACCAGGAAGAAAGTAACACCAAATCCCTGGAAATGGAACCAAATGAGCTTCTGTCCGATGAATCAGACCCGTTGGCAGATGAATCAAAGTTCATAGCCGAATCAGATACACAGGAAATCTCGAAAAATGAAAATATACCTCAAGAAGAAATGATTGATGATGATATCAATGATATTCTCAAGGAAAGCCGGGAGTTCTGGGAACAAAAAAAAGACTCATAACCGCCCAAAAAAAGGAAGGGATACCATGTCAGATTCGAACAGGGTCAACAAAATAGTAGATATGAAAGAGCTAAAAAAAATCATGGACAATGATCTTGAACTTATTCAGGAGTGTTTTGCAGATTTCCTCTCTGAATGGCCTGATATGTTTGATGAGATACAAGATGCCGCTGCCCATAAAGACCCTGAAAAAATAAATAATTCTGCCCATAAGCTCAAGGGTACCTTAAAATATCTGGCAGCAGGACATGCTGCCAATGCAGCCATGGACATTGAATCCGCCGGAAGTGATCACGACCTTGAAAACCTGGACAAAAAGCTTTTAACCCTTAAAAAAGAATGTGAAAAACTGGTGGACTTTATCAACAATTTTGAAGTTTCCACGGGCTCTTCCTAACGATAGCTTTCAGCCATTAGCTGTTGGCTGTTAGCTAAAAGCTTAATGGCTAAAGGCAAATTCCTATTAAATTATAAACTCTTCGGTCCTAAATATCCATGGGGTCTAGAAAAAATAGCGGACCCGCAGCTCCAGCTTATTTTCATTCTGCTTTTCACCATAGTCGGTAAAACTGCTTCCAACAATCAGGGAAAAACGCAGGCGCAGTTCCCAATTGGTAAATCCAGTGTATACTGCCTCGGGGCTCAGGGAAAAACTTTCATCATCCAGATTAATAATGGCGGTGAAGCCCGGAGTAAAATAAAGCAGGTCAAAGGGTTCTTTCCGGGTAACCTTGACATAGAGATAGTTACGGCCGCTCTGGGATCTGCCATAGGCACGGTCACTGATTGAAGCTGCCCTGCTGTATAGGGAATCATCGCCTGTTTCCATAAAAAGGTCATTGGCACCATCAACCAGATCAAAAAAACGGCCCTGCTCCTCCTCAGTATACCCATCATCGTTATGATAGTATTCAATTATAGTTGTAACATCGTTTTCCGTGAGGTAACGAAGCCCTAGGAGATAGCTGGTATCGGCAATTTTCCGAATTCCTACACTGCCGTCTGCATCCAAGATCTTCTGGGATTGTTCGGGAATATGGGCCAGTTCACCGTGGATCTCAAAATTGGTGGCCAGATTGGTTGAAAAATCAAAACCATACCTGGTTGTCCGGCTGTTACCCGTGTATAAAAGAAAATCAATATCCACATCTCGATAGAGCAGATAAAGCTTGGCAGCAAGATTTATGTTGTCTTTCTTTCCAAAATCCTCATTAATATTGTCATGTACCGGCAGGAGCACCGTGGTCAGGGCCATGGTCTGTAAAGGACCTGAAAAACTTTTGATCAGATCAAGACCCGCACCTATATACCCCTCCAAGGATTCCTCAGGACTATTGGGGTTCTTGGGTCTGTCAATAAAACCAACCGGGTTCCAGGCATAGCCCTTACCCCATTTAAATACCTTTTTGCCCAGATCAATACTTGCCATGGGCGTTGGTTTAATACTGGCATAAGCCTCAAATATACTGGCCTCATCTTCCCATTGTTCCTGATCCTGGCGGCCGTAAGCTTGAGCTACCCAGTTAAGGCTGAACAGACCCTTGTTGTAATTACCATCCAATTGAAGGGTGGAAGTAAAACGATCCAGACTGGAGCGAGGATCCCCATGGGAATCCAGAAGAGCAAAGGCAGAACTTTGATTGACCTTGTTATGCTCCAGTTTAATCTCTGCATAACCACCCCACTCAAGGTTCTTCTTCTCAAACTCCTCAAGATTAAAGCTGAACTCCTCCTGGGCAGCGGCAAAGCTTGCCATAAACATAAGGCTGACCATTATATGGAAAACAATTCGGCTATACAAATTTTTCCCTTTGCTTTGAAAAACTTCCAAAAAAATATGGGAAAAAAAATTAACGCAGTTCATCGACCCTGGACAGATAATTCAATGAAAACACCTCATCAGCCAACTCTTTTTTCTGGACCTTGGCATAGATCATTACCGATTTATAACCTTTATAAAGCGGGCTGTCAGTCTCAAGCACAGAAGGACGTACAATGCCATCCCCAAAGTCCTTGATATTTTTATAGTACAGGGTTTTGATAAGCATTCCGCTGGCAGCATAGCACTCAATGGTAGTGGGGACAACCGCCTTTACATCCACCCACATCTTCAAGCTGTCATAGGCAATGGCATTGGTCTTGGCCTTGAGTTCCAGAAGGTATGTGTCACCCTCCTGGGTAATGCTGACAGGATCGTATTCAGAGCCATAGTCAAGGCGCAGGATATCGGAATTATTAAAGACACCACCCACCACAGACTGGAGGCTGGTGATACGGATGGGTTTGCCCACATTGGGAATATAAAGCCACATATTCTCACCCAGTCGCAGGGTGGAACGTCCCTTTTCACTGGCCGGCGAAAGAAACAGGGCCACCATTTTGTCCTGTCCCTTTTTCACAGAGTAAAGGATAAATTCCTTTTTAGATCCGTCCGGCTCAACATTGATAAGTTTTCTATACATCTCATAGGATTGGGGCTGGAGATTTTTATCAACCTGGCTGAGAATTGCCGCACCATCCAGGTCAGCAGCCTGGGCAGAATAAATGCCGGCAAGGGCGCTGCCCAAAAGAACTATCAAAAATATTTTTTTCATTCTCATTTTCTCCTATACATGCCTTAGGGCTGTTATGGGGTCCATCCTGGCAGCCTTCCAGGCAGGCTGAAGGCTTGCAAGAACGGCTATGCCAATTACAATCACAACAATAGTGATAACATCATTGCTGTTAATGGTTGGGGAAAGGAGCAGTCCGGTCTGTCGTCCAAAATCAAAGCTGATCTGGGTGGCATTCATTATATAGATGCTGACCAGGCTGATCACTGTACCAATTGCCGTACCCAGAATTCCCATGAGGAATCCCTCCACCACAAACAGGCCCATGATCTTGGCGGGAGAGGTACCTATGGCTGCAATGGTTCCGATTTCATTAATACGCTCAAACACAGCCATTATCATCACATTCATTATGCTGACCAGGACAATGGCTACCAGCATGATCTTGATAAAAAAGGTCATGAGATTAATCATCTTGGCAATATTGAAGAATGGAGAAATTTTCTCCCAGGTGTGGACCTCAAACATTGGCTTATTCATCTTATTTTTAATGGATTCCAGCTCCTGCTTCAGACTTGCAAAGACTGTTGGCAAAGATTCAATGTTCTTGAGACGGATGGCAATTTCGCTGACTTCTGCCCCCTGGATTCGCAGCAAAGATCTGGCATCTTTGATATGGATCACCCCGTCCCTGCCTCCCGGCCCTGAAATACCTTCAAGGATACCCCGGACCATAAAGGTCTGGCCGTTTACGGAACCATCCTTATTGTTTGCCACCAGGACAATGGAATCCCCGGTCTTAACCTTCATGCCCCTGGCAATGAGTTCTGGAATTAAAATTTCACCCTGTTTGATGAGACCTTCCTTTTCTCCTTCCAGTATCCGTTTAGTCAGCAGAGGGGCTGTGGCCATCTCCTCTTCAGGATTAACAGCATTCAAGCGGATATTGGTGGTCTCTTTAAAGTTGCTGAACATGGCGCCCAGCTTAATGCGCATTGAATAAGCCTCCACTGCTTCACTGCCATCAAGCATCTGCTTGACCTTTTTGATCTGCTTATCTGTTAAATTACGGTTTAAGGGCAGACTGTCTATAGAAGCCAGATAGCCCTTCTTATGAACCTGGAGATGCCCCAGCATGGAATCGGTTATCTGACCCACCATCATGGCTTTGAAAGACCCGGACACAGAAACAAAAAGAAGAACGGCAACCACTCCCAGGGTAATAAGCATGGAGGTGAGCAGAGTCCGGCGTTTATAACGCAAAAGGTTACGCCAGGCAAGTTTGAATATATTAAACATGTCCACCTCCCGTTGACATCTCATTTCTCATGAGTTTGCCATCTTCAAGGGTAAAGGTTATTTCAACATTATCAACAATGCGGGGATCATGGGTGGAAAATACAAAGGTGGTGGAAAACTCATCCCGCATCTTTTTCATCAGGGCTATAATTCGGCCTGCTGTTTCCCGGTCCAGATTAGCAGTTGGCTCATCGGCCAGGACAAGCTTTGCATTGGTGACCAATGCCCTTGCCACGGCAACCCTCTGCTTCTGGCCGCCGGAAATCTGGCTTGGATATTTCTGGCTTTGATCGGCCATACCCACAGCCTCAAGCATTTCCATAACCCTGGCCCTGCGTTTGGCCTTGGGCCAGTTCTGGACCATCTGAAGGGGATATTCAACGTTTTCGCCTACAGTGAGAACAGGAATCAGGTTAAAATCCTGGAACACAAAACCAATGTGCTCTC
>JAOZST010000244.1:0-4548 GCA_029939535.1 Desulfobacteraceae bacterium
AGCTAATGGCTAAAAGCCTTCGCGATAGCGCACTAAGTTCATTCCATTGACATTATTCCATTGACATTAATTGATAGCTGGATCATTCAAGTGATTGAAACATGGGTGCAGCAGCTTAACGGGCCCCTTTTTTTCCATTCTCCAAGTCAGGGGTCAGCCCATATATTGAGTCCATTGTTCCGGGCCCGGGTCTGGGCCGCAGAAAATCGGGCATGGTAGAAGCTGCTTTTTCCATATTTGGTATAATAGGGGGACCAGCCTTTCTGGACAAGTTCAAGGTTAAAATTGTTTTTATCAAGGAACACATAGGCCAGGAGTCTTCCGTACCTACCCCTTTTTTTTCCGTCAAACTCCAGTGAGATTGATTTTCCCGTCAATCTTTTTTTTGTATAGTCTGAAGCCTTTGCCCCCATTTTTGTATTTCGGGATTTTTTGGGATGAACCGATTCCGGCGTATCCACATTTAGCAGTCTGATTTTTTCTTTTTCTCCATTATAATCAATAACTATGGTATCTCCGTCCACCACCCTCAGCACCTTATACTGGTCAGCAAAACAGGGCGGTACAAAAATAGATAATAGCAGTAGGGTCAGTACCAGGCTCAGGGATTTTTTCATATTTCTTTTTTCAGCAAATCAGGGGTCTCAGCCACAGTTTCAATTTTCAGTATTAACCGGTTTCAGCTTTCTGGTTCCAAAATATTGTATTTTTTCCAGCCAGGGGAAAGATACACAAGGGTATCTTCATACTCCTGAATGGAGAGGAAATCAACAGGATGTCTGGAATTTCAAGATATTTTATTCCTGCTCAAATTCTTCAAATCCTTGGGATCTAAAAGGTATGAATTTGTCGCTTTTTTTCTTGATAACGAGGCATTCGATGCTTTCAAGGCTGTTGATAAGATCAATGCCCTTTTGGATGTCCATTACCATCAAAGCCGTGGCAAGGCCATCGGCAATGGTGCAGTTTTTTGCAATAACCGAGGTGCTGACCACCTGGTTTTCAACGGGAAGACCTGTTTTAGGATTAATGATGTGGGAAAAAGTGTGGCCGTTTTTTTCAAAAAAATTTCGATAATTACCGCTGGTGGCAATGGCCATGTTATCCAGGGAGATGACTTTGTACAGGCTCTGGGTAAGCCCTTTTTTTTCAGGCTGGCTGATGCCTATTTTCCATGGTTGTTTTTTTTTGTTTTTTCCGGAGCCCACAAGTTCTCCACCAATTTCTACCAGAAAATTTTTAACGCCTCCCTGGGAAAAAAGTTTTGCAATGGCATCCACCCCGTATCCCTTGGCAATGGAGCCAAGATCCAGGGTGATGTCGTTTTCTTTTTTTAAAAGCCTGTGATTTATTAACTCCAGCTTGTGAAAGCCAGTTTTACCAAGGGCCTTTTCAATTTCCCCGGACGTTGGCAGGGTGTCCGGCATATTCTTTGTACCAAAACCCCAAAGGTCCACCAGGGGTTTTACAGTTCCGTCCCAGGCATTGTCCGTGATTTTGTACAGATGAAAGCATTGTAATAGCACCTGATAAAAATCATTGGAAAGTTCAAAACACTGGTTGGCTGGAGAGTTGTTAAATAAAGAAATTTCACTTTTGGGGTCGTACATGGAAAGCCTGGCATTGAGCTTTTTGAGCCGGATATCCACTTTCTGCTGCCAGAGGGCTGAAGATTGATTTTTATTTGAAATAAATTTTATGCTGTAAAAGGTGCCCATGGTTCTTCCGGTAATGGTATATTGCCTGGCAGCAGCATGGGATGTGTTGCCGGCTGCCAGGAGTAAGAATACAATAATAAGAAAACAGGACCTGTATTTCATTGTCATTAAAAATTCCTCAGATAATGGTTTTCATGGTTATGGCTTTGCCAGGGATCTTATGGGGTGTTTTAAAATGCTCAACCCGGTTTATCAGATCTGGTTCAAGTATCCTGGGAAAAAGGTTTCATTTCAAGGCTTTTCCTTGAATTTTATCAAAAATCTCAATATAAGTGTGATGTTTCCCGTATAATTCCGGCCTGGTACAAATCCGGTTTTTAGAATCAATTTTCTATACCATGTCGTTACTCCATGGAATCACTAAGGAAAAGTATGAAAGCATCAGACAATTCAAAGACCCGTAACCAACTTCATTATGGCTGGATCATTGTTTTCACCGGTGTGGGAGTCCTTTTCGCCTGTCTGGGTCTGGGTCGGTTTGCCATTGGCATGCTTCTTCCATCCATGGGCCTGTCCCTGGATCTGAGCTATTCCCAGATGGGACTCATCGGCACTGGCAATTTCATCGGTTATATGGTGTCCGTGCTTTTTTCCGACATGGTGGCCAAACGCCTGGGACCCCGCTACACTGTTTTCCTGGGGCTGTTGGTGGTGGGAGGCTCCATGGCATTAATCAGCAGGGCCATGACCTTTTTCCAGGTGATGGCACTCTATGCTGCCACGGGTATAGGCAGCGGCCTTGCCAATATGTCTCTCATGGGCTTGATTTCCCACTGGTTTTTGAAGAGCACCAGGGGCCGGGCCGCCGGTACCATGCTGGCGGGTAACGGCCTTGCCATAGTATCTGCAGGGATATTTGTGCCCTGGATAAATAAAGTTGCAGGGGCGGAAGGCTGGCGTATTGCCTGGGTTTCCATGGGCATTATCAGTCTTGTTATCGCTGTTGTGTCAGTGGTTCTTCTGCGCAATGATCCTTCCCACAAGGACCTGGAACCCCTGGGAAAAAATTTGACTGGTTCTGGTCCTTTTCAGGAACAACCCCAGGCCAAAGGGAGGCCTGGAAAAATATTGATACACCTGGGATGTATCTATTTTATGTTCGGGGCCACCTATTCCGTTTATGTTACTTTTATCGTGACCGCCCTGGTCAATGAATATGGCTTCGGCCAGGGGGCTGCCGGTATTTTCTGGGCAGTTGTCGGGGGACTCAGTATTTTTTCAGGACCCCTGTTTGGTGGATTGTCTGACAAAATCGGGCGCCGGACCGGCATGATGGTGGTTTATTTTCTGTTTTCCCTGGCCTATACCCTGACAGCTGCCCCCCTGCCAAACCTGTTTCTCTATGCATCCATCATGATTTTTGGGCTTATTGTCTGGGGTATCCCCACCATCATGACTGCGGCAGTGGGGGATTACATGGGACCAAGCCAGGCTGTCAAAGCCCTGGGGTTCATCACCTTGTTTTTTGGAGCAGGTCAGATTGTGGGTCCTGCCCTGGCAGGCTTTCTGGCCGATATCACCGGCAGCTTCAGTGCTGGTTTCTGGTTGTGTGCCTGTCTGACAGCCCTTGCCGTGGGCATGAGCTATTTTTTACAACCTCCTTCTGGTGAAAAAAGAACCAGTCATGGGGCAAAATAAAATTTTGTATTGATATACAAAGGGGAGGGGCAAGTGGACGTTCCAATTGATTTTAAACATATTACAGATATATTTGCCAATGCTGACCAGGAAGGGCGGGATTTTTTGTATGAATATGAGGTCTATTCCCTTTTGGCACGATCCGGTGCGGAAACTCCGCCCAAAAGCAGTTTTATCCCCAGGGGGGCAAGATCTTCCGATGAAGAATTGACAGCTCTTCCCGGGGAAAAGGCGGTGCTGAAAATTGTTTCCCCCACCATTGTTCACAAGACAGAGGTGGGTGGAGTGAGGATCGTGGACAAGGAACCCAACCAGATCCGGTCTGCGGTCCGGCGCATGTTTTATGAGGTGCCCGAGCAGTATACTGCCTGGATCCAGCAGCATCCGGACGGGGCTCCTTCCCATTATAAAGGCCTGACCGGAGATGCCCTGACTGCTGCAGTCAGCAGGGATGTGCAGGGAGTGCTCCAGGTTCAGTTCATGCCTCCGGATTCCCATGCCTTTGGCAATGAACTCATTGTGGGACTGCGCCATACCCGGGAGTTTGGAAGTGTTCTCAGCGCCGGGCTTGGGGGAACAGATACGGAACTCTATGCCAAGAGGTTCAGGAAAGGCCAGGCCATTGTGGCAGCCTCCACTGAGATGAATGACGGCCAGTCTTTTTTCCAGTTATTCAAACAGACCATTTCCTACCGCAAACTGGCAGGGCTGACAAGGGGCCAGCGCCGCATAGTCACTGACGAGCAGCTCATTGAATGTTTTGAATCCTTTATCCGCATTGGAAATTATTATTCCCTGACCAATGTGGAGACCCCATTTGTAATAGAAGAACTGGAAATCAATCCCTTTGCTTTTACAGATTACCTCATGGTGCCCCTGGACGGAATGTGCCGTTTTGGCCATGCATCCAAACTGCCTGTGAAACGTCCGGTGGCAAAGATTGACTATCTGCTTCATCCAAAAAAAATAGGAATTATAGGAGTCTCTGCCGTCAGGAAAAATTTTGGGCGTATCATCCTGGACAATATCCTGGCCGAAGGGTTTGCCAGGGATGATATTCTTGTCTTTAAGGAGGATATGGAAGATTTGGGCGGTATCAAATGCCTTCCCGGCCTTGGTGCTTTAAAGGAAAAACTAGATCTTTTTATTGTTGCCGTGGGTGCGGCCCAGGTTCCAGACCTGGTGGAAGAGG
>JAOZST010000075.1:0-16556 GCA_029939535.1 Desulfobacteraceae bacterium
TTGGGATGAAACCGAAGCGCTTCAACAGCGCGAATTTGATGAATAATACAGGAATGCCAATGGAAGTCAAGCTTTATTATTATTTTATGCTTCTTCAATTAAAGTCAGCGCTCTATGGTCCAAGATTATAGCTATTGGCTGTTAGCCTAATATCGAACGGCAAATTCCTATACTATTAAATTATCATACAAGCCAAGATATAACCCTGTATTTACCTGATATTTACCCGAAATTTAATAAACAGACAGTTTTCTTGAAATTAACCCTGGAACCTGGTATTTTTCCTATACTCTGATCTTAATCACCACTTAAAGGAGATACCTATGTCTTTGGATCATATTTTTGGGGATGACAAAAAACTTGGGGATAATATACTGGAGGCAGAGAAACCGTGATACAAACTGAAGAAATCAAAAATCCAATTCTGGATATTTTATCATCCCACAGGTCTGTCCGCCAGTTCAGGGACAAACCCCTTGAAGAATCTAAATTCCAGGCCATTGTCATGGCTGCACAGTGTGCTTCCACCTCCCACCATGTCCAGGCCTATACAATTATCCGGGTAAAGGACAGGGAAACCAGAAAAGAGATTGCAGACCTGGCAGGCCCTCAGCCATGGGTTGAAAAGGCACCAATCTTCCTTGTTTTCTGTGCCGACCTGACCCGGCTTAAAGCTGCCTGCAGGCTCCACAAAATAAAACCAGAAACCGGATGGGCCGAACAATTTGTGGTGGGAACAGTGGACACGGCCCTGGTGGCTCAGAACCTGATGGTTGCTGCGGAATCCCTGGGACTGGGCGGGGTATTCATTGGAGGTATCAGAAATGATCCGGCCAGGGTAAGTGACCTGTTGAATATCCCGGATCATGCCTACCCGGTGTTTGGCATGTGTCTGGGCTATCCTGATCAGACCCCGGACACCAAGCCCCGGTTACCTCAAGCCCTGGTAATGAAAGAAGAAACCTTTGATAACCCGGCCAGGGCAGAAGATTTATCCCCTGGCCCGGTACTGACTCCAGAAGAGCACCTGGACATTTATGACAAGACCATTCAAGAATATTATCAAACCAGGGACAGCAACCTCAAGGACCAGACATGGAGCAGTCAGATGGCGGCCTTTATGGGCAAGGTAATCCGACCCCAGATGAAATCTTTTCTTGAAAAAAAAGGTTTTTTCTTGAAATAAGTGCCACACTCTGTTCCCCAAAGCTTAAACGAACAACGAAAAATGAAAGTTATGAGTATTGAGAGATGAGTTATGAGAAAAAATTGCAATATTCCAATCTCAATACTCACAACCCAAATTTTACTACTTTCATATAAAAAATGATTCAAATTACAAATGAACAAGAAGAGATTATCAATTGTGATCTTTTGCCGGGCAAAATACTTAAAATCATGGCCTTTGCCGGTACCGGCAAAACCACCACCCTGGTGGAGTATACCAAAAGACGTCCCAAGATACGATTTTTATACATTGCCTTTAACAAAAGCGTACAATTGGAAGCAGCCCGGAAGTTCCCTGGCAATGTAACAGCCAGAACCACCCATTCCCTGGCCTTCACTATGACTGCATTCTCCTGGATGAGGCCCAGGGCATCAATCCAGTAACTGCTGCCATTGTCTTTGCCCAGACCCGAACAGATCAAAACCCCAACCCCTGTTCCATAATCCTGGTGGGCGACGGCCATCAGCAGATTTATAGTTTCAGGGGAGCCTGAGTTTCATACAATTATAGCAAGGGCCAATGCCACACTCTTTGACAAGGCCGTGCAATTATACAAAAACCATAAAATTGGATTTGTGGGAGGAGCGGGAAGCTATAGGCTGAACATCCTCAAAGACGTCTATTATCTGTACAAAAATGATTCGTCCAGGATAAATGATCCCTATATCAAGAGGTTTGGTTCCTTCCAGGGTTTAAAATCCTATGCCAGGACAGTGGAGGATTTTGAACTTTCCAGTCTCTGTAAAATAATTGAAAAATATAGTTTCAAAATTCCCGGACATGTGGACAGTATAATGGAACAATCTGTACACGAAACAGATGCCGGGATTCTTCTTACCACAGCCCATAAATCAAAGGGCCTTGAATGGTCCAATGTCCTTCTCATGGATGATTTTCATCCCCTGGTAAAGGAGGAAAATATTATTGATCCTGCAGGGGTTGACCCTGATGAATTCAACCTCATCTATGTGGCCATGACCCGGGCCATGATCAATTTAAGATTTGACAAAGATAGCGATATCCCCGGCTTTATCAGGCTTTCTCTAAAACAGGGTAAAAAAACCGGGAATTCTTTATTAACTGTTCCATTATCCCGATAAATCCTTCACATCCTTATTTTGTAACCGCTTGGGTAAACCGGTCTAGACCGGACGGCGTAAGGCCGTATGGGGCACCTATATCCAGCACAGCATGGATGACACTTCGGGCATATCCCCTGCCAAGGCTGAGCAGAAAAATCTTTTGCCCCGCTTTTTCCAGAATATAAAGCTGGCCAAAGGTATGGAGCATTGGCCCCTGAAGGACACATGGCAGCTCAAGTGTTGAATCGGAAAAATTCATCCGGGTAATTTTTCCCATGAGCCGGTCGGCACCGTTCCCGCCCATGGCAAACAGACACCGGCCATCCGTTATATCTGTGAAACGATGATCTTCTGGCAGTTCAACCATTTTGCCAAGGATGTGGATGAAGCTGAACTGAGATGGGCCCAAGGCACTAACCAGCCACTCACCAGAACAGACGGCCCTGCCTGCTTTTTTAGGAAGATCCATTCCCATGGCCTGGGTTTCAGGGTTTCCATTGCATTGAAAATCCAGTTTAACGCAATGGGAAAGATCAACAATCCAGGGTGAATTTTCCATTTCATTTTTATATTTCAAAACGATGGAATAGTTGTTCCGCTCTTCCATTTCAGCGATTTCTGCCGGCAGACTTGAAGGTAAAACGCGTTTTAAGGCATTCATTTTGGTTATCTCTCCTTAGGCTTTGAGTTTTAATCCTCTGGGATCGTAAAAAGGGGTGTCACAGACCGTGGCCCTTATTCGGTCTTTGATGTTCATACCATCTTGAAAAAATTCCAATTTAGATCCTTTGCCGGATAAAGATTCATCCACCAGGGCCATACCAAAGGGTTTTTCCAATGCCTGGCTGTACCGACACGAACAGATATTACCTATCACATCATTGTCTCCCCGGACAATGACGGCACCGTCCATGGGAAATTCTTCGGGATCATCAACTGTAAAACCCACCAGTTTCAATCTTTTGGACTGGGTTTCAGCAACTTCAAGGGCATAGGCGCCTACTTTCCTGCTCCCTATGTCTTTCCCTGCCCACGCAAATCCCATTCCCACATCCAGGAGGTTTACCCGTGCCTCGGTTTCCTGGCCGATAATCACATGTGCCTTTTCCAGTCTCAATATAAACTGGGCTTCCTGACCAAAGGGTTTTATATTAAATTCCCGGCCCGCCTCCATCAATACGTCCCATAGGGATGAGGCTGCTGATGCCGGCAGATGAATTTCATAGGCCAGTTCGCCAACAAATCCCACCCGCATCAACCAGGCCTCAACACCAAGGATACTGGCCTTTTGAATACCGTTGTGGGGGAATGCATCCCTTGAAAGATCGATATCAACCAGTTTTTCAAGTACCTTGCGGCTGTTTGGCCCGGCAATGTTGACACCGGAAAGCTGATCCGTCAGGTTGACAATGTTGTACTGCCAGTTTTCATATCTGCTGTGAAAGCGAAACCACTCTATGGTTTTGGCAGCATGCCCGGTGGAAGTGGTGAACAGATAATCCTCTTTGCCTATTTTCGAGGCAACTCCATCGTCAAGCAGACAGCCGTCCTGGTTCAATGCAACCACATATTTGAGCATCCCCTCCTTGAAATCGGACATGGGATTTATGTAGATCCTGTCCAACACCTTTTTGGCATCAGGTCCGAATATCCTAAATTTCCCCAGGGTGGATACATCGGTAATCCCGACATTATTTCTGACGTTTTTGACTTCCTCTTTGCAGCTTGGGTCTTCACCAAAATATTTAACCCGTTTCCAGATCCCCATGCGCTGCATGTTCGCGCCTGTTTTTATCAGGTTATCGTAGAGGGGCGTAACTTTGAAAATAGCATGATTGGGTCCTGCCAGGGTGTCCAGGCTTATGGGTTCTATGGGAGGCCTTACCTTTGTGGGTCTGAAACCGTCTATATATTTACCCGTGATTTCAGAAAGAAGCAGGGATAAATTACTACCAGGAAGCGCACTCTGACCCGCTCCCAGCCCCACGGAAACAAACCGCTTGGCCAGGTCCGGACGCTCCATACCAGCCTCAACGCCCTGGACAAGGGTTTTGTATGTGGCATCCTCATCAAAACAGACAAAACTCTTGGACCCCTTGCCGATATAAGAAGATCTGGCAATCAGACAGGGAGAATGGACTTCATTTTCCAATACCTTTTCTTTTCTGAAACTTTCAACGGCAAACCCAAGTGCCTGGGCTGCATCGAGCCCGGCATGGTATCCTGAGGCCTCTATATTCACTCCGCTTTCAAATCCCCTGGCCCGTCCTGCAAAAAAAACATTTTCCGGCAGGGTTTCCGGTTCAAAATATCCAAGATTTTTATTATAGCGGACCTTTGCTCCGGCAGTTGATAAAAGTCTCACATCTGCTGTTCTACCGGCATTGGTCACCATTGTATCACAAACTACTATTGTTGATGCCCCGGTTTTAATATCTGTGAAACGTGCCTTTTTGATGGTACTTTGGCCCCAGATACGGGATACGGAATAGTTTTTCCACACAGGAATGTTAAGTTTATCAAGCTCCTTTAAAAGTTCGGGATCATGGCCGCTTTCCCTGGAATCGGCCACCATAACCACCTTCAATCCTAGTTTGGCCAGATCCGCGGCAGCTTCAAGGCTTAAATTGTCACCTGTACTGAAAGCAATTCTTTTGCCCGGTGATACTCCATACTGGTGGGCCAGGCGGTGGGCACAATCGGCCTGCATGACGCCGGGACGGTCATTGTGTTCAAAAACCAAAGGCCGTTCAAGGCATCCTGTAGCTGAAACCACACTGCCTGACATGATTTCAATGTATTGTTCAAAGAACGGCTCATCTTCTTTTCCCTTCCGGTAGGCAGTCACCTGACGTTCTCCCCAGACACCCATGGCAAAGGTGTTATCAAGAACCAGGATGTTGGAGACTGCACGTACTTGTGTTTCCAACTCCCTGCCCCGGCTTACCGCTGCAAGGCCGTTGATCAATGCGGTCCGCCAACTGTAAAAGCCGCCCAGTTGCCCCCTACGTTCAATCAGGATGACACTGGCACCGGTTTTTGCAGCGGCCAGGGCTGCTGTCATTCCTGCGGGACCACCGCCGATAATACAGACATCCGTGTGAAGAAATCTTTCTTCAACCTGCCTTCCATAATCATGGTCCATATCAAGTTTACCAGTGCCGGCGGTATTACGGATGGGCCCAATAACCCTTTTCCATAAAAATTCCGGTTTGTGAAACATCCTGTAATAGAATCCGGCAGACATCATCCAGGACAATTTGTCGTTTATTCCCTTCAGGTCAAAATTCAGAGATCCGGTATAATTCTGGGCAAGTGCTGTCATTCCATTTTTAATCTGGGTGGTTTCTGCACGGGTGTTGGGCATCTTATCCACCTCCACCATGGTGGAAACCCCTTCACCATCCAGGCTGTAAAGGCCGCGAGGCCGATGATATTTAAGGCTCCTGCTGATAGTTTTTACCCCTGATGCATGGAGTGCCGTTGCCAGGGTATCTCCCTTAAACCCTGTAAATTCTTTTTTCTCCCAGCTAAAAGTGACTTTACGGGTTTCATCAATCAGGCTTGTTAAAGGCTGGTGTAGCCGTTTCATTTCTTCTCTCCTGTATTTACCTGCAAATTCGTCAGGGTATCCCTTTCCACTGTGAACCAGCTTCCACAGCCCTGTTTATGGCACCACCATTCTTTCTGGACACCGGCCCGATTGCCGTTGCTGTATATGTATTCAAGGTATAGTTCCGGTGTGAGACGTTCCCGGGGCGGCATGGGCCCCAGGTCCTCATTCCCGTATCGAAATTCTTTCTGGCTTCTTTTTCCGCAAATCGGACAGGTTATCGTAAACATTGCATCTCCTTTTTATTCCGGGAACTAATTCCAGGGACCTATTTCTGCCGGTATTGCCTTTTCACCGGTATATCGAAACTGGGCAAATCGTTTATTGGTGAATTGTTCAAGGTGGCCCGGTGTTTCTCCGGTGGCTACAAATTGAGCCATATATTTGCCGACAATAGGGCCGGATTTAAACCCGTAATATCCCCAGGCACCGTTGAAATAGAACCCTTGTATTTCGTCATTTCCAAAAACAATGGGAGCCATATCCGGTGCCATATCTGCGAGCCCTGCCCAGATTCTCATAAATCTGGCCCCTTTCATGCAGGGAAGCAGTTCGGTGAGCATCTCGGCCTGGTGTTTCAGGCATAGGCTGGTCACGGCGCTGGTAAAATTCGGGGCTTCGTCCATATGGGCACCACTAGCGATCTCACCTTTGAGGGTCTGTGTGATATAGATATCGTATGCACCTGAACTCAAGGCAAGGTCCAGGAAGGGCTTTAGAGGCTGTGTGACCATGGCCTGAATGGTCAGCGGGTGTACCGGCAGCTTGATACCGACCATATCTGCCAGCTGTACACTATATCCACCTGCGGCCACAATAACGTTGGGTGTTTTTATTTTACCCCTGGTTGTCCTCACCCCTGTAATTTTATTATTTGATACGTCAATACCGGTAACCTCCACCCCCTCATGTATATGGGCGCCATGCTGAGCAGCTCCCCGGGCCAGGGCCCACATGACAGCGTCATGTCTCAGGACGCCCCCCGGTGGAGAGTAAATTCCACCGTAAACCGGGTGGGTGATGTCCCGGGACAGATTAATAGCCGGAACCAATTCCTTACATTCCCGGGCATCAATGAACCGACAATCCACACCAGACAGTTGAGCTGAGGAAACATTGATTCTAAAGGCGCCAATGGTGGATTCAGAGTGGGCAAGGCTCAGGTGTCCCGATTGATTGAACATCAAATTGAAGTCCAGTTCTTTTGTCAGTACCGGCCACAGTTCAAGGCCTTCCTTGTGAAGTCTGAGATTGGCCTGGGTCCTCTGGTTGGCCCGTACAATTGCAGTATTGCGTCCGGACCCGCCGTATCCCACACATGTCCGTTCAATCAAGGCAATATTTTTCATTCCCTGCTCTTTGGCAAGATAATAAGCTGTGGCGCAGCCGTGGATTCCACCGCCTATGATTACAGCATCATAGGAAGATTGAAGGCTGTTATCCTGCCACATGCATTTGAGTTTAGCGCCCATGGTTTATCCCTTGTAAGTTTTTTGATTGGATGATGTAATTTCTTCTTGGAAACCGGGTATAATTCATTTTTTTCCTTTTAAACTTTTTTTACTTTTTAAACTGGGCAAACAAATATATGAAATACTAATATCTGTAATTGAAAATTGAAATATTTATTTCATAAATCGACAACAATAAATATTGAACCCCCAGGTTATTGTCAAGAAAAAAAGCAGCTTTCCTGGTAATTTTTTGTATTAATTTAAATTTTCCGAATCAACCTGAATTTGAAATAATTTTTCCAATAAAATTGTTCTGGAACCAACTTTACATCCTGCAATAAATCTGTTATCTGCTTTAAGGAACAGATAAAAAAAAAGACATAACAGACACAGGTATTTACCGTTTTTTTAATTTTAAAAAAAGTATGTAGATCATCATTTTGGAAAACCTTTTTGAACAGATTACAAACAATAAGGAAAAATTTACAAAACAGCAGATGACATTTGCAGATTATGTTTTGAAAAATGCAAATGAAATCGCTTTTTTAAATGTTGCAGATGCTGCAAAACAATCCAAAGTATCTGGTGCGACCATTGTCAGATTTTGTAAAACCCTGGGTTTTAAAGGTTATCCGGATTTTGCAAAACAGACCCAGCAATTAATTCAATCCGACCTAAGCGCATTTAACAGGTACAAACTCAGGAGCATTCTTGGGAAGGACATTGGTCACCACCCAGAAAAAAATTCTATCTTTCACAAGCTTTTGCAAAATGAAATTTCCAACACTGTCAACCTTCTGGAAAATATAAACAAAAAAAGCTATGTGGCATGCCTGGATTTGATGGTCAAGGCGGATCGATTCTGCATTCTGGGATCTCTCGCTTCCAGCCCCCTTGCAATGTATCTGGGTCAAAACCTATCCAAACTCAACTTTCACACTGATATCCTTTACGACTCGTCAATTACTTCATTTTCGGCCATGGAAAAACTTTCACCGGACTCTGTTGTCTTTCTCATCAGCTTTCCCAGATATCCCAGAGAAGCCCTCAAGCTTGGAAAATATGCAAAAAAGAAGGGCGCAAAGGTTATCGTAATTACAGATACCGCCATATCTCCGGCTGCTGCCATTGCAGACATTTCATTTTTTATACCATTGAATCTTTTATCCTTTGGTGAAAGTTACACCTCTCCCATTGCTTTTTTGACCGTATTGTGTGCCGAGTACAGCAACAGGCTTCCCAAAGGGACTGCTGAAAAACTTCAAAGATATGACGAATGCAGTGAGGCCCTGGAATTTTTTAATTAACCGCCATGGCAAATTTGGGCCAGGCATCGTCAAAAACTACAGCCTTTGCCGTTTCATACGACCCGTCCACACAGGCAAACCAATTATCAGTTGATATTTAGTGCAATATCAAATTTTTCCCGGATGATTTTTTCAACCTCCAAATCCAGCTTGGGCAGTGCATTGCCAAAAACGATGTTCTTTGCCATAGCATTGGCCCGCTGCCAGGTATCCTGGGAACCATCCTTTTCCCAGTTGTTTCGATTGCCGGTATGGCTGACACCGTTCCCCTCGAAATATTCCGTTCTGAGATGCTTCATGGTATGGGGATTCATCAGGTAGTGTCCCCCGGGGCCCACCTCCTTGATAGCATCAAATGCCAGGTGATCTTCATCCATGGGGATTCCTTTGAGCAGGCTGCAGCTGGCACCAATTATTTCGTCATCAATAATATACTGCTCATAGGCCACTGAATTCATGGATTCCAACATGCCTGCTGCATGGTGGATATAATTGTTGCCTCCCATAACGGCCAGAAGGGTGGTAAAGGCCTTTTCCCACCCGGCCTGGGCATCGGGAATTTTGGCATCGCTTAAGCCTGATGATGCATAGTTGGGAATGTCAATTCTTTGGGAGAGCTGGTGCTGGGCAGCCTGCATCATACCACATTCAATGGCGCCTCCCCGGTATCCCATGCTTTTCAGATCCGCCCGGGCCGGCAGGGCACCATATAAGACAGGCCCTCCCGGGGCGGTTAACTGGTGGAGGCTGATTCCGGCCAGTTCCTCGGCATGGGACTGCAGCAGGGTACCCGCCATGGTCATGGGGGCTGTGGAACCGCTCATGGGGGCACTGGTAATGGTTGTCGGAACACCCAGACGGGCTGCCTGCTGAATATTGGCCACACTTTCGGAACAAAATTTTAAGGGACTGATAATCACACAGGATGAGATGGAAAATACAGGTTTTGCTCTTAATTTATCTGCTCCGCCGACCACAATGGACGCGATGTCAAAAGCTTCTCTCAGCCCTGATGCGAAATTACATCCGAACATGATGTGTTTGGTGGTGCCCATCATGGCCGCAAAAAGGATATTGGGGTCATACCTGTCACCTTCCACATCCAGCGGGACTACTGCACTTTGATAAAAGTGAATATTATCCAGTGTATCCACCAGTTTGGTAATCCGATACTGATCCTTAAGACAGGTTTCACGCATTTTACCACTGTCCAGATCAAGAATAGACACGGTAGTTCCTCCGGTCCCGGCATACACCCGGTCTTTTCCCATAAGCATGTCGTTTTTTCCGTCCCGGCTGTAAAGGGTAAAATCCCCAGGTGCCTTATTGACCATTTTGGTGACAAGATCCCGGGGCATGAAAATCTTTCTGGTTTCCTCATCAATCCGGCAGCCGGCTTCTTTTAGCATGCCAAGGGCCTTAAAATTTTTATCAAATCCCACCCCGACCTGCTCAAGAATATCAAGAGCCTTTTGATGGATGGTTTCAATTTGATGATCTGTCAGAGGCTTGTACATGCCTCCTATCCGTCCTCCGCTTGTCATTGGACTCTCCTTTTGCTAGAGGGCAGTATATTTTACCTGCCTGTCATTTCGATTAAACTACTTATAATTTTACCGGAACACCCTGGCGGATGTTCCCTTACCCGTATCCATTTAATCACATTCAAGTTCTCATCAACCCCACAAAAAAAGTGTCAATAGGCAGGATATGATGCCATGTGTAGCAAATTTTATCACGAATCACCTCTTGCATTCCTCTGTATTGCCCTTGCACAGATCCATAAGCGGATCAATGGATTCACACTGGTCCAGCTTGAAAATCAGTTCAATAAGTAACCGGGCCTTGTCATTCCCTAAAACAGGCGAAACAAGCCATAGAAATTTTTCTTTAAGTTCTTTATCCGTTGGAAGAGTATTGCTCAAATCCCACCTGGCGGACATAACACCGGATCTGATACAGTTTCCATGAATATCTTCAATCTCAATGTCGGCAAGGGTTTTTGCCGGAAATTCTTTTTGAAACCGGTCTTCAACAAAAACTTCTATTTTATCCATGATCTGATGCAGGGTTTCATCAAATATAACAGGAGGGAGCATTTGTTTCGGGCCGACTTTCCCATGAATCACTGCAGCGGCAATGGGATAGGAAAAATTGTACTGGGCATCTTCAGTGTTTCTGGGATATTCCCGGCTCAATGCCGCCGCTTCTGAAAAGGTATAAATACGTATTCGGCCAATGTTTTTAATGGTCAGATTTTCCTGACCCATGATTTTTAGAACACCGTCAACACCAGGTTGTGCCCAGCGGCATGCTGCATAGGGTTTGAAAAACAGATTCATAATTTCAAAGGTATGTCCCAGGGAACTGATCCATTCCTCATTAGGAGATTCATCAAAAATGGATCTGGGTCCTGTAAAGCCTGATCTGGCCATCTCAACACTGGACATACCTACGAAAGCACCCCATCCGATGCTGTCTTTGACCATGCTGGGCGTTTCAATCCCTATCATCATGGGTGCAAGAGGAACATGGTACGTCGAGACCCCCAGGGCATTGAACAACTCATTTTCATTAAGTTTCAAAAGCTTTCCAGCGGCAGCAGCACTGCCGATCCCTCCCCAGCTTCCTGATGAATGGTAAACTGAGTAGACGGCGTGACGTATATAAGCGGCCCGTATGGCCGTCTCATATCCTAGGATCAAAGCGGTCAGGAATTGCTTTCCATCACAGGAATGAGCCCCTTGGGAAGCTGCCAGAACCACCGGCAGCACACTGGACCCGGGATGCCCTTTTGCCAGTCTGCAACCATCGTCAATATCCAGTGCATTGGCTGCAAAACCGTTGGCCAGAGCAGCCCCGGTCGTGCTGCTCTTAAGGACGCTGTTCATCAATGCAGCAGGTCCTGTCCCCATTTGAATGGAAACATATTGATGCATGATTTCATAAACCGGTGTTTGTGTTCCGACAATCATGGCACCCAAAGCATCAAGAAGACATCTTTTGGACTGGTGCTGCACAATTCCGGGAAAATCATCCCATCCAGTGGAGAGTATATAGTCTACAACGGCCTCTGTATTCATTCAAATCACCACATATTCCATTTAATCCCTTTTTTCAGAAAAAATCCCAGGTTTTAGCATCTGCAAAGGCTTCCCATTTTTCAAGGAGGTCCGGACGGACGACACTGTCAAATCCAGGTTCCGTTAAATACTCGCATACATTTCTGACAAGGTTACTACCCTCTATCCAGGCAAAACATGAGGGATAATCGATTGTTTATACGCACATGGCGCATTTGTGTGTGTCCCTCCCCTTGTAATTTTAATTAAGCATATTGAAATTAAGCACATTAAAATAAAAAAATCAAGAGTTCTATTTCAAATATTTTTTTTTGAAATAAATTTTTCAAAAAAAATATAAGCTATTTAAAATGCTCAATTTAAAAAAAGAAGGAATAAACGCTTTAAGACTTATTCATCCGGTTCCATATGATTTTAACCCGCTGCCAGGTATTTAACAGATATGCAGATTCCGGTTGTTTTGGCCATGGTCTGTTGTCCCACTCCTCAGCCTTAACCCACAAGACAGCCTGTTCAATATCCCCTTTTGCCCTGGCAAGGAATGCCTCCGTCATGGACAGATAATCATTTGCCGCTTTGGCGGAACCAGGGAAATGTGCCAGGGCATCTTCATCTGTAAACACCGAGTAGTGTCCTGGACATAAGATTGTGGCTCCCAGCTTTGCAAGCCGGTTCAAAGAATCAATATAGGCATCAAAATCAACTAAAAACTCCGGCTGCAGATAGCCTTTGTTTTCATAGGTGGCAACTGATTCCGAAGCAATCAGGATTTTTTTTTCAGGAATCCAATAGCTCATGAAATCCCATGTGTGTCCGGGTGTATTCAGGGCCACCACACGAAATTCCGGGGCCAGTTCAATGGTCTGGTCCGGTTGAACAAGGATATCCAGTTCAAAGGATTCAAACCCATTTTCATTAATGGGCGACAAACCCATTTTTTTAATATTTTTTTTACCTTCAGAATTTAAATCCCGCATCAGCTGAACAGCCCTGGGTTTTTCCAAAATTTCGCTGCACCGAACAGAACCGCCGATTTTAAGATCAGGCCATACCGCCTTAAAATGACTCACAGACCCGATATGGTCAAAGTGGGAATGGGTTAAAAATAAAAATTCTGGTTCCCGCTCTCCCAGGATCTCTTTGATCCCGGCTTCATAGATAAAAGCCCCGGGAGTCACCCCTGCATCAAAAAGCACAGGCACTGGTCCGTCCAACAGATAGACCGGTATGGCCGCAGACCCTATAACATAAAAATCATCACAAATTTTTCCAGTTTCTTGAATTATCATTTACACAATCCGGATCAGGCCCTGGACATGAATTTTTTTGTTTCGGTATTGACCTTGACCATCTCTCCTGCCTCAAGATATTCCGGGATCTGAATCTCAACCCCGTTTGAAAGTGTTGCGGGCTTGGTCCTTGCGGTTGCACTTGCTCCCTTGATGCCCGGAGCTGTTTCCGATATTTCAAAAACAAGTGTCAATGGGATTTCAATGGAAACCATGTTTCCATCAATGATAAGGGCAATGATGTCTTCCATCCCATCTGTGATCCAGACAAGTTCATCCTGGATTACATCCCCTTCTATCATGTACTGGGAATACTCCTGGCTGTCCATGAATACATGCAGGGCGCCGTCGGGATAGAGATATTGTACAGGTCTTCTCAGAAGAGCCACCTCATTGAGCATATCGTTACCTTTGTAGCTCTCTTCATATTTTTGTCTGGTTTTGATGTTGTTGAATCTGATTTTGTAAAGGGTTACAGCTCCCCTTGCCGAGGGAGTTCTTACATCAATATGTTTAACCATATATGCGTCATCATTTATTTCCACAACATTCCCTTTTTTCAAATCACAGGCCTTGAGCATTTTTTATTCTCCTGAATCTTATTTTTAAAAGCCCATCAATACCATTCAAAAGAAAAATTATAAAGCCCAAAGAATATCCCTCCTGTTTTGGGCTATTGTGATACCAATGGGTCCTGGGGATGGAATATTTCAGTTATTCAGGTACGCCTGCTTTAGGAAGAGCTTCGATTACACGATCAAATTTATCCTGTTTTTTGAATTGTCTGATTTTTTTCGGGTCAATAAGCGATTAATTTTCTTTTAGATTTACTCTTGGACATGGAAGCACCTTTAATTATGATTTCCTGATGATAACCGATTGCATAAAGGGAAACTCGTTTCTTATCTCATAACATTCAGGGTGAAAACCTGTTAACATCTCTTTAATTTCTCTCCGAATATATGCTGCACTGATGGAGTTAAAAAAACCATTATAAATTGGTATCCAATACAGCCACCATACTCTTCTAAGGTCATATAAATATAGAACGCCATTGGCCCCGAGAGCAGACATTAGGTTGTCAATCACTTTTCTGGGATTCTCCCAATGGTGGAGAGAATAAGTGCTATAAATTAAATCAAACTCGCCTAACGAACAAGGAGACTTGTATTTATTTCATAATTTGAGTTCTATGCCATAAAGCTCCTGTATTATGTTGCGCCATTGGCCAAAAGGCATGTCTTTGGCAAATGCAATATCCAAAGAATTTGCCTTATGCCACTTTTCCCGAAATTTTGGCCATACTGTTAAATAATATGCTGCCCGTTCTTTCATATTGATCTTTGTGCTTCGCAATTTTTTCGGCAGATAAGTCTGATAATTTCGCATCATGCCCATAGCCATACGTAAATATCTTCTAGCCATTCCGAAATCTGCGTGTTGCCCTTGTGCATCGCGCCTTTTGTAATCTGACATTAAATCTTCCGGCCCATGTAACCCCATGTGGGAGGCTGATTGTACAACATAATCCTTCAGGATATGATTAGAGCGTTTTCCCAGTTTTTTTACCTTTGTTTTTCCCTGAATGCCTCCGGTTTGTTTATAGACGATCAAAATCAGGATATAAGCTCGAACCAATATATCTGCAAACGCCTGATAGAATAGAGGCTTATCTGTTTCTTTTCAAAACAGCGCTTCAGATTTTGGTTCTTATGGAAAGAACAGCCAGGACAAAAATTGCCGAACGGGACAAAGGATTAGATAATTTCATGCCCAACAAAAAAGACGTGCGGAACCCTGGCACAGAATACATGTTGGCAATGTTTGAATTTATCGTATGCGGCATCATAACACTTTCCGATGGAAGCAAGCAGTTTTTTGTTTCAAAACTGACCGAAACGCAAAAAGATATTTTATCAGTTCTTGATGTACCGGAAGAATTCTACACTTACCAGTACTTGTTTGACTCTTCATGAAGTAGGCAGTTATGACTGAAGCGAATGACCGGATAATTACATCCAAAACTAATGAAATCAAAAATGAAACAAGCGAAATCAAAGAGAATACTTAACAGAATTTTTTAATGAACAATTTTGACTCTTCCCACCAGACCATTTTCTAATCGAACCTTGATTCCATGGGGATGTGAAGGTGATTTTGTTAAAAGATTCTTTACAATGCCCTCAGTAAGTTTTCCTGTTCTTTGATCTTTTTTTAATACAATAGAAACTTTTTGTCCTGGTTTAATCAGGGATCTTGTTTGCCCATCATTCATTTGATATTTCCTTATTATCTGTTCTGAAAAGCTCATTCTCATCAGCATTAATCATTTTATGACAATGATGGCATACCATCTTCAAATTTTTAATATTCCCTCTAAAAAGAATTCTTTCACAATGAGGGCAGCGATATTCTTTTAAATTAGGATCGCTGTGCATCGGTGGAACTATAGGTTCTGTACTATTTGTATTGTTCATTATTCTCTTTGCTTTCAATGAATTTGGATCATGTTTCAAACTTTTGCAAACACAATGTCCATGTTGTTCTCTTTTAAAAACTTAATTGATTTACTGCATACTGGAGCACTTGTTTCTAAATCAACCGAAACACTTTGCACCTTTTCCTTAATTTTTTCAACCTTTTTTATAATTGTAAGAGCATCATTCATGATTATGCTCTGAAACAAAACTCAGTGTAGAATTACTAAATAAAGCCGGATGGATAGTAGCCAACCAGCTTGTTTTCACCTCTGCTGCATCAAGGAGGGGGCATACGGCGAAACTTCGCAAAGCACTTAACGATATCGGTGTTATTCCTTATTATTCATTCACAGTTAAAGGATATATGGAAAATTACCACCTTTTTACGCCCAATGCACGACTGGTTCAGGAAGGTCTGGAAGAAAAGATTATTGGCCGTCTGCCTGATACTTTTATTTCGAGCTTAAAACAATTGCCCTTAAATGCTGAAAATATTGTTGATAACATTTCCCAATTACGGGCAGACGCCGACATTCCGTTTCTGGCTTCTGATAGAAATGTCCTCAATCTTCCTGGAGTTGGCAAGAGTCTTACATTCAGGACTATCGGCATTACCAATGACGGCCAAAGAATCCTTGAATTTGATCATGATGCCACAAGAGAGCATAGCCCAATTATAAAAAAAATAGGAAAGGTCCTTAATCCTTACCGTCATATCCTGTTACAATAAATTGCATTGTATCTTTATCTCCGTGTTTAGATATTTTTATAACATCCTTGGCCATGGTGGCATAATATGATATCATATATATATTATGAAAACAAAACACCGGAAGACATTGTCGGCCATATTTACCAAACCTACCAGAGCAAATATTAAATTCAGCGACATCGAGTCTCTGGTGAAGGCACTTGGCGGTTCAGTTCGAGAGGGTGATAGTTCTCGTGTGGTCTTGGAGCTTTCCGGAACAAGAGAATATGCTCACAGACCGCACCCGGGAAAAGAAGCAAAGAAGTATA
>JAOZST010000005.1:0-5950 GCA_029939535.1 Desulfobacteraceae bacterium
TATTCTGATAATATTTTTCTTGCGTATCGATATCTATCCTTTAATTCTTTTGGAAACAGCCTGCTGATTACTTTTTCGTTGAGGACTTCGTCTTTTAATTTGTTTATAGGAAAAAGTTTCAATAATAAATACCAGTCGCAACTTGTTAAAAATCTCCGGTAAAGATCTGTTTTGTCTCCTGGGATCTGCTCGGGCTTTCCTTCAAGCAGTTGAAGCATATAGTCTATATCTACATTTCTGTCCCAGAAAAGTTTTTTTACTATTTTTTTTTTATCCAGGTAGGGCATGGTTACATTTATTCCCTGCCAATACCATGATATTCAAAGCCCATTTCTTTTACTTCCTCGGGATCATACTGGTTTCGGCCGTCAAATATGACCCGTTCTTTCATGGTTTCTGCCATAGTCTTAAAATCAGGCTGCCGGAAGGTTTTCCATTCTGTTACAAGAATTAAGGCATCTGTATTTTCTATTGATTTGTATTGATTGTCGTGGAATGTGAGCTGCCCGTTTTTAAACCAGGTTTCAGGAAACTCTTTTCCGGCCTGGTCCATGGCAACGGGATCAAAGGCTTTGATGGATGCTCCTGAATTGATCAATTCCTCGAGAATTACGGCTGAGGAGGCTTCTCTCATGTCATCTGTGCCGGGTTTAAAGGAAAGTCCCCACATGCAGAAGGTTTTGCCGGAAAGATCCCGGCCAAATTTTTTAATAATTTTAGAGGATAGTACCTGCTTTTGAAGGTTATTTCTTTTTTCCACGGAATTCAGGAGCTCAGGTTCAAAACCCTTGTCTTTGCTGGTTTTTATGAGGGCTTTGACATCTTTTGGAAAACAGGATCCCCCGTATCCGCAGCCGGGATAGATGAATGAGTATCCAATCCTGGAATCAGAACCTATTCCCTTTCTGACGTTTTCCACATCCACGCCCAGATGTTCGCAGATATTGGATATTTCATTCATAAAGGATATTTTGGTGGCAAGCATTGAGTTTGCAGCATATTTTGTCATTTCTGCATCCCGGACATTCATGAAGATGACTTTTTCCCTGTTCCGGGAAAAAGGAGCATACAATCTTTTCATTGTTTTTGCAGCCCTTTGGGAATCTGCGCCCACAACTATTCTGTCCGGCTTGAGAAAATCATCTACAGCAGCACCTTCCTTGAGAAATTCAGGATTGCTGACCACGTCAAATTCAATATCAAGGTTCCGTTTTTCCAGTTCAGCCAGGATTGCGGCTTTTACTTTGTCTGCCGTTCCAACCGGGACTGTGGATTTGTCCACGATTACGGAATATTCTGTGATGTTCCGGCCTATCTGCCTGGCCACCTGGAGAACATATTGAAGATCAGCTGATCCGTCTTCCCCCGGGGGTGTTCCCACGGCAATAAAGAAAATATTTGAATCTTTTGATGCCTGCTCAAGGTTTGTGGAGAATTCAAGGGTTCCCTCCTTGAAATTCTGAATGACAAGATTTTCAAGGCCGGGTTCGTAGATGGGGAGTATGCCTTTTTTAAGGTTTTCAATTTTTTGTTCCTCAATATCAACGCAGGTTACCCTGGAGCCCATTTCTGCAAAGCAGGCACCCGTGACAAGCCCTACATATCCTGTTCCAATAATCGTAAGTTTCATGATAGGTCAGCCTTTTATTTTTTCTATTCTCATTTCAATGATAAAAACAATATATACCAGGATCAATGCAGCACCAAATATAATGAGGCCTGATATGTCGTGGAGGAATCCATGGGCAGTTTCAGGACCTATCCAGGCCGCCATGGCTCCTGTGATGGTGAGACGGATCACATTAACTACAACGGCTATGGGAATGGCTGAAAAAAAGAGTATCCATTTTTTGAAGGTATCTATCGGTGCAAGGAAGGCAAATATTCCTGTGAGAGCTATAAGTGAAGTCAGAGACCTTAGCCCGGAACAGGCATCCACCACCTCAAGGGAGGTGTTTGCAAGATGCAGGATATTGCCTTCCCTGAAAACCGGGATACCAAGCAATTGAATGCTCTGGGAAGATATGTTTGCGGCAAACAGCTGGAGAGGAAAAGCGATCTTGTTCCACAGAATGGCAGGGATGGGTATCATGATGATGAGATAAGCCACAGGGATCAGCACCTGCCTGAACATGTTGAATCCATAATAATAAACAATGATACCTGACAAAGTTATGATCATGGAAAACCGCATCAAAAAAAGCTCTGCACCCAGATTGCCTGCAATATGGACCAGCATGCCCAGAACAATGATAAAAATTCCAGTTTTTGAAGACTCATGGGGTATTAAAGCGAGTTCATTTTTTTTATACCAGACCATGTACAGGGCCACAAAGGGAATTAAAAACCCATGGGAAAAATTGGGATCATTTGACCAGTCAAAGATGAGGGCAGCAATGGCTTTGTAGTAGAGAAAGCCGAATACCAGGGCAAGGATCAGTATCTGGAAGAATATTTTTTTATTAAAATTTAGATTCATCAGGAAGGAATGTGCTCATTAAGAACAGGGTAAATTTTTCGGGCAAATTCTTTTAATGTCTTAAGGGTTGTTTGTTCATCTGTAGTTACAGGGGAAATCAGGCGGACGAAAGAACCGTCTGTTCTCTGCTTTATGACGGAATCGATCACCAGCCAGATTTTCTGCATATATTCGGAGGCTATAATCCTGCCCCTTGACTGGAACCAGTAAAGGACAATCTGTTTTTCCTCACCTTTTTGAAGCAGGAGTTTTATGACCTTGATATCATTTCCTGTATCAGAAACATTTACATCAACAATGGAGGTATTCGTTATTTTCCAGCCGGCTCCGGGCATGCAGTTTTTTGGAGAATGAATGATATCCCCCTCTTTCTGACTCTGGTAGAATCCTACATAGAGATTTACCATTTCACCGGAAGGCCTCGCATAATTGGACAGAATATAGTCTTCCAAACCCAGGATATTGTAGACCTTCTGGTCAAGTTCGCCTTTGCGACCCTGCCATTGGCCTATTTCAAGGGGAAACTGGCTGAAGGGTTTGTTGGGTTTTATCTTTTCTGAGTGGCTGGTAAGGGTTGTTACAAAGGCGGTTATCAGCATTATCAGGATTATTATTGTTGTTTTTTTGAATTTCATTGATTTTGAATTGTGCGTATGGGAGTGTCGCTATTTATTTTTAATTTTGGATTTTATCAGGCCTGTCAACATTCTCAATACTCAAAACTCTCTGAATGCATGCTGCCACCCGGGATGCAGTACGTCCATCCCAGAGGTCTGGTTTTCTGCCCTTTTCGAATTTTCCTTTAAGTATTTCATCAGCCAGGTTTGAAACGTTTTCATGGGTACAGAGCTGGTTTGTTCCCTGGGCAATGGTAACGGGTCTTTCTGTATTGGATCGAAGGGTCAGGCAGGGAATTCCAAGATAGGTGGTTTCTTCCTGGACACCGCCGGAATCGGTAATTAACATTTTACTGGCCATGACAAGGTTCATGAACTCTTTATAGCCCAGGGGTTCAGTAATATGGATATCGCCTGTTTTCTGCAGGATCATTTCAAAACCTGTTTCTTTGAGGTTTGCCGAGGTTCTCGGGTGAACAGGAAAAATCAAAGGGATTCTGGATGAAATATCAGACAGGGCTATGCAGAGTTTGTTTAATATTTCAGGATTATCCACGTTGGACGGTCTGTGGAGTGTTACCAGGCCGTAGGCATGTTGGTTGAGGCCGAACTTTTCTGATATATTGAGGTTTTCTATTTTTTCCCTGAGCATCTCAAGGGAGTCGATCATTATGTTTCCCACCCGGGTTATTTTCTCTGCATCCACGCCTTCCTTTATCAGATTTTCATCTCCATCGGAAGATGGGGTCCACAGGTAGTCGGCAATACTGTCTGTTACAAGTCTGTTGATCTCTTCGGGCATGGTTCTGTCAAAGGACCGGAGGCCTGCTTCCAGATGGGCGGTTTTAATGCCGAGTTTGACTGCTGCAAGGGTTGCTGCAATGGTTGAATTGACATCACCCACCACGACCACAAGGTCTGGAGGGGATTCCAGGAGGATTTTTTCATAGGCAATCATGACACTGCCTGTCTGCTCAGCATGGGTACCGGAACCTACGTTGAGATGGATATGGGGTTCCGGCAGATTAAAATCTCTGAAAAATACATCTGACATGTTCAGGTCATAATGCTGCCCTGTATGAACAATGATGGGCTCAAGGATCTGGTGCTTGATCAATTCATGATACAGGGGTGCTATTTTCATGAAATTGGGTCTTGCTGCTGCTATGAGGTGTATTTTTTTCATAAATGAATTTTGAGTTTTGAGTTGTAAGGGGCCTTCTCACTACTCATAACTCTCACTATTTTCTTTTTTATCGGTTAAAGACTTTACTTTCCAGAGACTGCCTGGAAGGCTCGGCTGATGTGGTCTCCAGGCGAACAGGTCTTGCCGGGATAAGACTGACAGAAAAACTTGCTATGTTTTCAGTATAATCCTCTCTTTGAATTGAATCTGTATTAAAATCATTGTAAGCATAGGAAAGATTCAACTGGAGCCACCTGAGAGGGTTCCAGGAGATCCCACCTCCAAACTCAATCATATTGTCCTTCCTGTCTGCAGCTGATTCATAGAATTCAGCCAGTTCATAGGAACCAAACAGATTCAGGAACAGGTGTTTTTGCAATTGATAGTCCAATTGAAAACCTGCAAGGTAGGTTGTGGTGTTGTCATTTCTGTCATCGGCTGAAGATTCCTGATACTGATCCAGCCTATATGACCCATATAAAGAAGAAGACAGTCTTTTTTGAAGCTGGTGATTATATTCGAAACCTGCCTGGTAATATGTTGAAAAGCCGTTGTTTATATTCTCTCCAGTGGACTCTCTGTATCCACTGGAGGCTGTAATGGTTAAAGAACGACTCTGGCTGAAATTAAAAGTTTTATACACATCCATGTCAATAAAAGGATCTGTTGAATCGTTGCTGTTCTCCCATTTCTGAAACAAAACACCCAGGCCTAAAGAGATTCCAGAATCTTTGGTTACATCCCAGTCAAAACCTGCAGAAGGATGATAAATCTGATGTTCTCCCGATGCCTGGTCTGAATAATAGTGTCGGTATTTCAAATATCCATCAAAATGTTTTGAAAATTTTCTCAGATAACGGATATGACCTTCTGTGGTTTCAATATCATTGACAGGATCATCCAAGGATTTGTTTTCATGGGAAATTTCAGAATCAAGGCCGTTCAAGGGAGTGATCCAGTAAGTTATGAATGCAGAAGGTCTATATTGTGTGTATGTATCTTCATCAGAATTTTTATAGTCATCAAATTCATAGGAAAAATCCAGTCCCATTGTGTCTTTTTTACCAAATTGCCTGGAGATTCCAACGGTTGATGTATTCACTTCGTGTTCTTTGTATTCCCCGGTCCTTATATTCTGATCAAAGTTGTTGGAGTACTCCTGGAAAAAATTAAAATTAGTGTATTTGGAAAGCTGGGTGTCTCCATATATGGAAGCGATATTCTGCCAGGTATCGCCTTCATTGGTCTCATTTGTACCGCTATAGGACAAATGTGTAGAAATACTGGTCCGTCTGGAAGGATTGAATTCTCCATCAAATGATGCTCTGTGTTCTAGAATATCTCTGTCATCTAAATTTTTATATTTTTTATATGTGGGATCATATGCCAGATAAATTTTATTGGTCTTACTTAAAAAACCAACAGAAAAACCCAGGCCAACAGATGTAATGTATTCATTCTGTTTGTCATTTTCTGTTTTTAGATAATTGTCACTGTATTCCTCTGTTATGGTCAAGGTTGGAACCAGCTGTGTGATCATTCTGGAGTGGGCCAGAGAAATCGATACCAGCAAAAACATCAAGACTGAAAGCACTTGAACATAAAACCTGGGGCTGAAAATTTTTCGTTTCATTCCTTCCTCCTAAAGGGTTATCGTTGAAACGGTTT
>JAOZST010000005.1:6050-32183 GCA_029939535.1 Desulfobacteraceae bacterium
CATTTATCAAGGAACAATAATAATATCATCGGCCTGGAGCAAAATATCTTTCTTCAGATTCCCATCAGTAATATCATCATAATCTATTTTAATCATTTCGTCTTTGCCCAGCCCTTTTCGCACCAGAATGATTTCATCCTTGGATGCCCATTCTGTGAAGCCCTTGGCAAGGGCAAATGCCTGGACCACTGTTAGTTTTTTTATGAGAGGAAATTCTCCCACACTCTGAACCTCACCCAGGATGTAATATTTCTGACTGCCCGGGTTTGCAAGGGTCACCGTTACCGTGGGGCTTTCAACAAAATCGGCTAATTTTTCTTCAATTGTCTTTTTAAGCTCCATGGTGGATCTGCCGGCTGCCTGGAGATCATCCAGCAGGGGAAATGTTATTTTTCCGTCATTTCGGACCATGACCTTACCAAAAGACAGATCTTTTTCCTTCCATGTACTGATTTTTAACACGTCGCCGATACCGATCTTATAATCTTCTGAATTTCCAGTAGTTTTATCCTGGGAAAACCCTTTTGCCGGTGTCAGGACCATTAAAAAAAACAGGGTACAAACAAGACCAAGAACAATTTTTGAATAATATTTTGACATAGCTCCGCCCTTTCGATTACATTTGTCAGTTGTTAGTTGTGAGCTATGAGGAAGGATAAACTGATGGTTTTTCTCACAACTCACTACTTAAAAATCACTGCTCAGATTCTTTTTTACCTTGCGCCCCTGCCAAATAAAACCGTTTTAATGGTTCGCAGGATAATGATAATATCCATGGCAAAGGACATATTTTTTATATAAAAAAGCTCATAATTAAGTTTTTCCACGGCATCATCTACAGTTGCCCCATAGTCATAGCAGACCTGAGCCCAGCCTGTAAGGCCGGGTTTTACATTGAACCGCTGGGCATAAAATGGTATCTGGGTTTCCAATTCATCTGTGAAATATTTCCGTTCGGGCCTTGGACCCACCAGGCTCATTTTGCCTGTTAATACTTCCCATAACTGGGGCAGTTCATCAATCCTGTATTTTCGTATCACCTTTCCAACCCGGGTGATGCGCTGATCATTGGCATCTGCCCACACAGGACCGGTATGCTTTTCTGCATCTTCAGTCATGGATCGAAACTTGTGCATCATATATTCTTTTTTATTTTTACCCACACGATCCTGGGCAAAAAAAACAGGCCCCCTGGAATCCAGTTTGATCAATATTCCAGTAATCAGCAACAAAGGGAAAAGCAGCACCAGCATGACAGAGGACAGGACGATATCTTCAATTCTCTTTAAAAATGATTTCAGTCTGGATTTCTGGAATCCTTCTGCAAAAATAAGCCAGGAGGGATTAATCTTCCGGACAAGGACTTTGCCCGTTAACATTTCATAGAATGAACTCCCCTCAAGGACTTCAATCCCGGCTGTTCTGCATTGAATTAATTCCTCCGTTGGAAAACTTCCCCGTTTTTCTTTTAAAGCAACAATCACTTTTTTGATTCCAAGTTCAATGGCTTTATTGCACAGCTCTTTTGGGCTTTCTCCTTTGATAACCTTCCCTGAAATATCAGGTGGAAGATCACCCTCTTCTGAATCCGGAAAAATCATGGACAAAGTATATCCGCAGTCAATGGTTGTGGTTATTTCCCTGTATATTTCAAAGGCCAGATCACTGGAACCCAGAATAATAATCTTTTCATTGAATATGCCTCTGTTGAGCATCTGAACATATCCTATCCTCCATCCAACTATAAAAACCAGTAGAAACAATATGCTTAAAATAAAAATTTTCTGGTCCACAATGGCCAGGGGAAAGACAAGATATATCACTGCAAGGGCAATGGATGTAATGCCCAGAGCCTGTAGCAGACGTATAATGATTTCACTGGTGGAGGAAACAATTTCAAAGTCATAGAGATCATTATAATAAAGGCTGATCTGACAGATAAATGTAATTAAGACGATTCTTAATACCAGGAAAAAATCAAACCAGTAGGAACTGGAAAAAGTCAACAGTACATTGGCAAGCAGGACAGAGCCAAATATAACAAACCCTTCAAGTATATAAAAAATAATATTCCGGATGGGAAAATATTGTTTTAAAACCCTGAGCATTTTATAATGATTTCTCTTTATTGCTTTCCATAGCCATATCCATATTTATGGTAGCCGTATCCATATCCGATCTTCTTTTTAACATAGTTCTGGACCACTCCAAGGATTTTATCCTTTCCATAGATGTCAATAATATCCTGGACCTCTTTTTTCCGGGTTTTGCCATAACGGACAACAATGATGATACCATCCACATACCTGGCAATGGCATTTGTTTCAGAAGTGATGTAGGGGGGGGGCGTATCAATCAGAATATACCGGTCGGAGTAGCGTAATTTTACCTCATGGAGCAGGCGCCTCATCTGCTCTGAAGACAAAAGTTCCAAAGGATTTGAGGGGATCCGCCCCCCGGGCAGAATCGTAAGTTTATTGATAAAAGTTTTCTTCAGCACAGAGGATAAAGGCATTGTTGAGGATAAATATTCACTCAAGCCCTTGTGGGCCATATCAAATCCAAACAAACTGTGAACTGTGGGATGGCGGAGATCGCAGTCCATCAAAAGAACAAACTCATCAATGCTCTGGGCAATGCTCACGGCAAGGTTTGCTGAAACAAAGGATTTCCCGTCACCCGATGATGCACTGGTGATCATTATGGTCCGGGGAGGTTCTCCTTTTTCCGGGAAAAGAAGATTGGTTTTTAAAAGCCGAATCTGTTCAGATGCAGGAGAATGGGGTTTTAAAAGACTTACCAAGGCTTCATTGACATTTGTGGGAAGGGTATGTTCTGTCTCAAAGGAATCGGTTTTATGCTCCTGAGTAAAGTGCTTAGTACCCTTATTCTCTGTATCATCATGCACTGTATCTGAATCTGCTTGATCAGAATGCGGTTGATCTGCTTGGGACTGGTTTAAATACGCCTGGCCCGGAAAATCGTTTTCTGCCGATTTTTCAGTGTCATGTTGCAGGCCCTGCTCTGATTTCTCCAATGCTCTAAAAATCTTACCCAAATTAAGACTCCTGAAATTAAAAATTGAGGTTCATTTTTATAAAGTTAATGGTTCTGTCAAGTCCCTTATGGTTCAGAATTGCGAAAAAGCTTAAAAACAGGGCCGCATACAGACTGCAGCCAATAAAGGCTGCCATTGCTATTTTTCGCCTTAGTCTATATCCTGGTTTTTCCAGAAAAGGAATAGTGGCAAGTATGGTAAGACCCAGTTCATTTTCGATCTGCTCTTCTCTCCTGATAATTGAAAACCCCATAATTTCCTTCAGAAAAACAATACCCCCTCCAACCCCCAGTCCAACTGCGATGGAAAATAAAAATAATAATTTTACGTTGGGGGTAATGGGTTTTTCCGGCAGACGTGCATGATCCAGTATCCTGAACTGCTCACCTTTCTGCTTTTTCTCCATATTAAGGGAAAGCTCTGCTTCCAGCTTCCGTCCCAGCAATGAATCAAACACACCCTGAATATGTGAGTAATCACGCTGCAGGGACCGAAGCTCAAGCTCTCTTTTGGGGGTATCTTCCACCCGGGTTTGATAAATCTTCATATTCTGTTCTATTGTTGAAATATCAGACTGGAGTTTTTGAATTTCATTTTTAATCTGCTTCAGCTGTAGTTCCTGCTGCATGGCTGCAAAATCGGGCATCGCTCCCGTTTCCATGCTTTCATTTTCAATTGTTTCATTTTCCGGAATCAATATTTCTGCTGTTCTCTGCTCTTCTTCTATTGTTTTTTCAAGCTTTTCAATGATTGTTTTCAATTTTGCAACATCCGGGTGGCGTTCTGTGTATCGTAATAAAAGATTATCGTATTGTTGCTGAGCCAAAGATAATTTCTGTTCATTTTCAGACTCAGCAAAAGATTCCTCTTCTCCGAAATCAAAAGTTCCAAACTGATTATCCAGATTCTGAGAAGCCATTTCCCTGGACTGGGCAATCTGGGTCTCAAGCATGTTTAAGGAATTTCTTGCTTCCCGCAGCATGGCGTTTCTATCCACAAGCTGCTGCTGTAGACGGTCCAGGGTTCTCAGGTTTGATTCAAGTTCATCCGGAAGTCCACCAAGGTACTTGACCCGGTATGCTGAAAGGGCCTGCTCCCTTTCTTCAAGCTGTTTTCTGGTTTTTTCAAGTTCTGAATCCAGAAACTCACTGGTTCCAACGGCCTGGGCCTCACGAACTTTGAGATTTTCATCCATAAAATAGCTGGCAAGGGTATTTGTGATACGCATGACCCTCTGGGGTTTATTTCCCGTATAAGAGATGGTAAAAGACTCTGCACCCCGTCTGTTCTGTTCTAATCTGATCTTGATTCTATTTCTCAGCCCTGCTGCCTTGTCTTCAAGATACATGCCTTCAGCATTTTCATATAACCCAAATTGATCAATGATTTTTTCAAGATTACTCCGGCTGAGGATCTGCTGGGAAATGGTGCTGACTCTCTGGCTGATGCTTGAGGTGACAACGGACCGGATATAGCTTGTGGGCACCCGCTGGGCCTGGACAAGGATAAGGGAGGATGCTTGATAGGTTTTAGGGGCTGTAAAAGTTCTATAAAGCCCAATAGTCAGGGAGATACAAAGGGGTATGATGATGATCCATTTTCCCCTGAGAAGGATATCAATAATCTGGTCTGGTTTGATTTGTGCTGGTGCTTGAAAAGGTTCTGCCATATTTAGTCCAAAGTATTATTAGTCCAAAGTATTAATTGTTGATTTATTTTTTCCCCTGTAAAGCCTGGAACGGTCATTCTTTACTAATATTTTTTCTTTGTCAACATGTAAAATCTCCTAAAAGGTCATTTTATAGGGGTTTTCCTTTTAAGCTGTGGTCTGGTCATAGAGTAAGTCATAGCAAATATCATGCCATTCTTTAAAAATTAGTATTTTTATCTCTCAATATATTATTTTTGCCTATTTATCAATTAAACCATAGTTATCAGGATACGTTATCTGACAATTCACGGCATTCCAGTGACAATAAAAAGTCTGCATAAAAAACCTCACACAACCTTATTTAATTTTGTTAAACTTTATATCAACATATAGCAAAAAAACTTACTAACATTCAGTACATTCCAGCAAAATTCTTAACATCCTTCTTTGGTGCATGCAAAAGGTGCATGCAAAATTTTGGCACAAAAGCCACGAAAACAAAAAAATATAATCTTCTTCGTTTGAGTTATTCAGTTCAGCATCTTCCGGGCAGTTTTAGCGTCCTTAAAGTTTGGATCCAGTTCCAGGGCCTTTTTGAAATAGGTTCTGGCCTTTTCATATTCCTGGGACATGTAGAGGGTCATCCCGTAATGGTAAAATACCAATGTATTTTCTGGGTTCAGCTTTAAACTATCTTCAAGCTCAGACAAGGCATTTGGAAAATTTCCCTTCTGGTAATAAATCCATCCCATGGTATCCAGTACATTGGGATCATTGGGTGATTTTTTCCGGGCGATTTTTGCAAATTTAAATGCTTCATCAATGGTTCCCTTTTCCTCTGAGAGGATAAATGCAAGGTTATTGGCTGCAGTTGGATGCTCAGGATTTATCACAAGGGCTTTTCTATAGTATTCTTCTGCCTTGATAATATTACCCTGGATGTCATAGGTGATGGCCATGGCTATGAGGACTGGAACATAGGAAGGGTTAATTTTTTCGACCAGTCTATACTCTTCAAGGGCTTTTTCCGGTTGTTTCTGCCGGTTAAGAATATTTGCCATGTGCATATGGGGTTTTATGAAATTTGGATTCAACAGAACTGCTTTTTTAAAATGCTCAAAGGCCTGATCCGGCTCATTGGATTTCAGATATATTTCTCCACTGAGATTTTCAAAAAAAACCTTTGAGACTGAATTTGTCTTGGGAATCAGGTTGTTGACCAGGTCAAGGGCCTGGCTGTATTTTTTTTCAGACATATGAATATCTGCTATTATTTTCACAATTCCCAACTGATTGGGGTCGATTTCCAAGGCTTTTTGCAATAATTCCATGGCCTGGTCCTGGCGGTCTGTGGATTTGTATAAAAGGCCAAGGCGGATATAGGCCGGGCCATAGTTGGGTTTCTGGTCTATAATTACTTGAAGAATTTTTTCAGCTTCCTTGATATTGCCTTCCAAAAGGTTTACACCGGATAACATGGTCATGGTTTTTACATTCGGAGGGGTGAGTTTAAAAACTTCTTCTATCTGCTCCCTTGCTTTTTTAAGATTTTTTTCAAGGATATAGACTTCCGTAAGCTTGAGCCTTGCTTCAACCAGACCAGGATCTACGGTTATGGCTGCAAGGAGATTTCCCTTTACCTGATCCTTTTCAAACTCTTCCGGGTTGTCAAGCATGCCTGCGGCTGCACGGAAAAGTTTTTGTTCCGACCTGTTGCTGGCTCCCCGTTCTTCAATACACAATGCCCGATAATAATAGGCTTTGGCATTTATCCTGTCCAGATTGATTACCTGGTCAAATTTATCAAGGGCCTGTTTAAAATCCTTTTTAACCATGAATACCCTGCCTTTCTGAAAAAGGGCATCCACATATTTATTGTCCAGACGTAAGGCTTGATCAACGGCTTTTTCTGCCTTTTCAATCATGTTAAACTGGAGATAAATCTGGGACAGACTTGTATGGATCAATGGATTTTTCTTCTGCTTTGCCAGGGCATTTTTCATGGTTATCATGGCCTTGTCCCGCTCATTTCTTTTGGTATAGAACTCGGCAAGATTCATCAGGGGTTTTATTTTTTCAGGACCTTCCATCACAGCCTTTTGATAATTTTCTTCTGCCTGTATATATTTTTGCCTGCCCTCATAAAACCTGGCAAGGTCTGTATATTTTTCAACCTTCATGCCTTTGGTCTCCAAAAGGCCAGTGAGCAGGGTCTCGATTTTGTCCCATTGTTTCTGGAAAGCATATAATTTTGCCAGCCCCATATAGGCCTGGCGGGAGAAAGGATTCTGGGTGATTGCCATCATATAAGCATTTTCCGCTTTATCAATATCCTTGGTTTTAATATAAAGCTGGGCTAGGAGAACATAGGTTTTACTATTTTTATTGTCATCTTTATTACCAAGGGAATTGGCTTTGTTCAGGGTTTCAATGGCTGAATCAAGATCTCTTTCTTTAATTTGAATTTCCGAAAGAAGATGATAGGCCTCAATGGTCGTGGGAGATATTTCAAGAATTTTTGATATATATCCCCTGGCATCCAGCAGTTTGTCTGTCTGGAAATAAATATGGGCAAGGCTCAGATAGGCAGGTATGCTCTTGGGATTTATTTTTGCAGCAAGATTATAATATTTTATAGCCTGATTCATCTGTCGCAGGAGAATATAGATTTCTGCAATCTCAAAACAGGCAACATAATTTTTTGGATCCAGCTTGATGGCATTTCGATATTCTATGGCAGCTGTTTCCAGCTTATTCTGGGAAATAAATTGCCGGGCACTTTCAATATATGCCAATACACTTTTTTCATCATTTTTGGAACAGCCTGGGAAAAAAAACAGAATAATAAGGGTATAAATTATGAATTTATATTGTAATGGTTTCATGAAACCTGAATTCCTTTATGGCTTTCTTTGAATTGTGAAATGCAGTTTATTCGATCCCCCTGTAAAAATCAATATGGCAAAAGTCAATTTTCAAAAAACAACAATTGACAACAAAAGAAGATGGTTTTATCTTTTTCCCCATGAAAACTCCAGAGACTATATATTTAAAAGACTATACACCGGCAGATTTTTTGGTGGATCATATTGATCTCACCTTTGATATTGAAGAAGATCAAACCAGGGTTACTTCTTTGATGCAGATTCATAGAAACCAGGATATAAAAAAAAAGAATACTAAAGACAAGGATTCGAAAGATAAGGATTCGAAAGATAAGTCCGGGGCTCTTGTCCTTGACAAAGGACCCTTTAAGATCGTTTCCGTAATCGCCGACGGGATGGTGCTGCTGCCCGGGGAATATGAATCCGGGGAGGATTATTTTAAACTGGCTGCAACACCTGACCGGTTCAGACTGGAAATTGTATCCCTTTTAAAACCCAGGGAGAATACCAGCCTGCAGGGATTGTATATGTCCGGTGACATCTTCTGCACCCAGTGCGAAGCCCAGGGATTCAGGAAGATCACTCCTTTTCTTGACCGTCCTGATGTGATGGCCAGGTATTCCTGCACCATTATTGCCGATAAGACCCGGTATCCAGTGCTTTTGTCCAATGGGAATCCAGTGGCATCAGGTGACCTTGATAAAAACAGGCATTATGTAAGGTGGGAAGATCCCTTTAAAAAACCCAGTTATTTGTTTGCCCTTGTGGCTGGCGATTTGTCTGTTTTAGAGGATAATTTTATTACAGGTTCCGGGAAAAAAGTGGATCTGAAAATTTATTCGGAACAGGAAAATATTGACAAATGCGGTCATGCCATGGAATCCCTGAAACAGGCAATGAAATGGGATGAAGACAGGTTTGGCCTTGAATATGATCTGGATCTGTACCAGATCGTGGCCATTAATGATTTTAATGCCGGGGCCATGGAAAATAAGGGCCTGAATATTTTTAATTCAAAATATGTTCTGGCAGACCCTGAAACGGCCACTGACGACGATTTCATGAATATCCAGGGGGTAATCGCCCATGAATATTTCCACAACTGGACCGGAAACCGGGTTACCCTTAAAAACTGGTTTCAACTAAGTCTTAAGGAAGGTCTCACCGTGTTCCGGGATCAGGAATTTTCATCGGACATGAACTCCAGGGCTGTGAAACGGATTTCCTGCGTAAGAAATCTGCGAGCCTTTCAATTTCCCGAAGATGCAGGTCCCATGACCCATCCTGTGCGGCCTGAATCCTATATGAAAATGGATAATTTTTATACCATGACCGTGTATGAAAAGGGTGCGGAGCTTGTGCGCATGGTCCACCAGATCCTGGGAGAATCTTTTTTCAGGAAAGGTATGGATCTTTATTTTGAACGTTTTGACGGAATGGCCGTAACCATTGAGGATTTTGTTTCGGTCATGGAAGAGGTGTCAGGCATTGATCTGACCCAGTTCAAACTCTGGTACTCCCAGTCCGGTACACCCTTGGTGAATCTTACCCGGTACTATGACCCGGATAACAAAACCCTGGCCCTGACCTTTGAACAGGCCACAGAGCCGGACAGAAACCAGAAAAAAAAGCAGGCCCTTCATATTCCTGTGTGCATTGGAATCATGGACTGTGAGGGCAATGACATTACACCGGAAAAATCATCCCTGGTTCAGTTAAAATCTGAAAAAGAAACCTTTGTTTTTGAAAATATGAGTCCTGATACCTACCCCTCAGTGTTCAGGCAATTTTCTGCTCCTGTGAAACTGAGTACAGATTTTTCAGATTCAGATCTTGCCTTTTTCATGGCAAATGATCTGGATGAGTTCAACCGTTGGGATGCTGCCCAGATCCTTTTTATCCAGGAAACCCAGAACCTGGTATCTGCAATCCAGGAACAAAGGAATCCCAGGGTCTCCCCTGCCCTTGTCCAGGCCTTTAAAAAAGCATTGACAGATCCTGATATTGACCGGGCTTTTCTGGCAAAGGCTCTGCTGCTGCCCCAGGAGACTGAAATCAAGGATCATTATGATATCATTGATGTAAATGCCATTCACCAGGCCAGAATATTTTTGAAAAAAGAGCTGGCACGAAAATTGACGTCGGAATTTTATGATATTATGAAAAAATGCTCCATTTATAATCCTTTGGGTCTATCTCACAAGGCAATTTCTGACAGAAGCCTGAAAAATCTGGCATTGTCCTATATTGGAAGCCTGCAGGAAAAAGAGACCACTTCCCTGGTTTTCAAGCAATTTGAGACGGCTGAAAACATGACAGATGAATTTGCTGCCCTGAGGATACTGAGCAATATTGATCCCGATATCAGCCAGGCAGGCATCCAGGCTTTTTATAAAAAATGGAGCCATGACAAGCTGGTTCTGGATAAATGGTTTGCCGTACAGGCAGCCTCATACCTGGATGATACCCTGGAAAGGGTACAGAGCCTGACAGGCCATGGGGATTTTTCCATGACCAATCCCAACAAGGTCAGGTCCCTGATTTATATGTTTGCCATTCAGAATCCCATTAATTTTCACAGAAAAGACGGAAAGGGATATGAATTTATTGCAGACCAGATCCTGGATCTCGATAAAATCAATCCCCAGATATCTGCCCGGCTTGCTTCCTGTTTTAACCAGTGGAAAAAATATGATACAGGCAGGCAGGGGCTAATGGAAAAAGCCCTTAAGACCATCATAGGGGAGAAGGGGCTTTCCAAAAATACCTATGAGATTGTGTCCAGGGCTTTGGAGTAAACAGAGCGAATATATTCTGGTTTTTTACTATCAGGACTGGTCGCCTATACATTCCCCCAGAATTATGAATTTATTTTCTTTTTAATAATGCAATAGATTCAATATGATAGGTATGGGGAAACATGTCCACAGGAGTAATCTCCAATATTTCATATTGACCTGAAAGCATTTCAAGGTCCCGGGCCAGGGTTGCAGGATTACAGGACACATAAACAATTTTTCCAGGATGGATGGAAAGCACCTGAGCCACCACGTCCTTGTGCATGCCCACCCTGGGCGGATCAATAATGATCACCTCGGGCTTCTGGACCAGTTTCGGAAGTACCTTTCGGATATCCCCTTCAAGGAATTCGCAATTTTCAATATTATTTAATTCAGCATTCTTTTTTGCATCAATAACCGCAGACGCAACAATCTCTATGCCATAAACCTCTTTGGCATCCCTGGACAGCCAGATGGGGATAGTACCGGTACCAGAGTAAAGGTCCAGGACTGTTTCCTGACCTGTCAGGCCTGCATATTCTGCCACCTTGGCATAGAGTTTTTCACAGGACCTTGTATTGGTTTGAAAAAAAGAGTTGGCAGATATCTTGAAAAAAAAATCTCCCAGTTTTTCCACAATATGGTCCTCACCATAAAGTAGAATCTCTTCTTTTCCCAGGGACACTCCAGATTTTGAATCTGTTATATTGTTAACAATGGAGTGAATTTCAGGATATTTTCCGGCCAGAATATTTCCCAGTTCCGATATCACTTCAAATTTCTTATCAGTGGTTACAATATTTACCATCCAATGGTCATGGGCCACTGAATGGCGCAACATTAGAAACCGCCAGAACCCTTCATGGTTCCGGAGATGATAAGCCGACAATCCAGACTCCCTGATAAAGGTTCTGACATCGTCAAGAATTTTGTTTCCCAATTCCGGCATTATCTCACATTGCTTGATATCAATGACCTTGTCAAAAGTACCTGGCACATGTAAGCCGATACCAAAATCTTTTTTAATGGTCTCATCCTCAAGTTCTTCGGGCAAAAGCCAGCGCTGGGAAGAGCAGGAAAATTCCATCTTGTTTCTATATCCAAAAATTGGATCAGAAGGAATTACATCCAAAACCGACACATTCTTGAGACGGCCGATATGTTCAATGGATTCCATGACATGTCTTTTTTTGTACTCTAGCTGAAGCCCATAGGAAAGTTGCTGCCATTTGCATCCGCCGCAAAAATTGCAATATCGACATCTTCCCTGTTCTCTAAGATCAGAGGGTTTTAAAATTTTTATCAATTTACCTTCTGCCCAGGATTTTTTCTTTTTTATGATTTTTACAAAGGCCAGATCTCCGGGCACACATCGATCAATAAAAACGGGAAATCCATCCGGCTTTGCAAGCCCTTTTCCCCCAAAGGCCAGGCCAGTAATCTCAAGTTCATAGGTTTTTCTTTTCTTTATTGCCATTTTATTTTAATCTTTTTATAATTTTAAATTTGCGTACTATAGCGCTGGCATTTAGCCATTATCTGTTAGTTAACTGATAATTCCTATACTATTAAATTATTAGGTGCCCTTACATCTTGGGAACCATTTGATTGCATAAACCTGATAGGTTTTTGGTTTCAAAACTTGATATTATACGGGTTTAATGGCATAAAGACAACCATGAAAATCATTTCACAAAAAATTGACTTCCAGGTGGATGGATTTCTCCTTAAAGGAGAATTTCACCTTCCTGATTGTAAAAGCCCCCCTCTGGTGGTGGGATCACACGGTCTTGAAGGCAGTAAGTCCTCTGCCAAGCAAATGGTTTTATCCCGTCTGCTGCCAGAAAACGGAATCGCATTTTTCCGGTTTGACCACAGGGGCTGTGGCCAGAGCCAGGGAAATTTTCTAACAGACACCTCCCTTGAAAAAAGAACCCATGACTATATGGGTGCAATCCAGTACATTCTGGATCTCAACCTTACTTCCAGAAACCTGGGGCTTTTTGGCTCCAGCATGGGTGGAGCCACCTGTATCAATGCCTGGGAATCCATTGAATCCATTGACCTGGAACTTTGTGGTGGTATATTTTGTTCAGCCCCGGTTCAAAGCCGGACCATAGAAAATATCCCCGTAGAAGCCAATGGAAAGCGCCCTGCTCTTCCCCTGAGCTTTTTTAAGAAGAACCTGCTCTTTAATCTCCTGGAAAAAACAAAAATTCTTCATCATGTGCTGATTTTCCATGGAGATGCAGATTCTATAGTACCGGTATCCAATGCCCATGATCTTTACGATCACATGCAATCTCCCAAAAAAAAGATCATCCACAGGGGCGGGGATCATCAAATGACATCAAAAAAGCACCAGGCAGAATTTAGTCGGGAAGCTTTAAAATGGTTTCTTGATATTTTTGAAAACCATTTTTAGCTCCCAGCATTCAATACCGGCAAAATGTGGTCTACTGGTCAATCAACTGCCTTCTCAGTGCTTCCAGGGCAGCGGCTGCAAACATCTCTTTATTTTTTGCCCGATTCCCAAAGTTAAAGGTATATTGTCTGGTTTTCTCAAACCCGGGCCCAACAATCCCTATACAGACAGTTCCCACTGGTTTATCCTCAGTACCGCCCCCAGGTCCTGCAATTCCAGTGGTGGAAATTGCCCAGTCAGCCCTACCCGCATTCTTTGCACCCCTTGCCATTTCAAGGGCTGTTTGTTCATGGACTGCACCATGGGTTTCAAGGGTTTTTATATTCACATCCAGAATATTTACCTTGGCCTGGTTTGAATAGGTAATTGCGGAAAAGAAAAAATAATCTGAACTGCCTGGCACATCAGTCACAAAATTTGAAATCAAACCGCCTGTACATGATTCAGCAATGGCAAGGGTCTGTTTTTTTTGTCTTAAAATTTCACCAACTTCTTCCTGAAGATTTTTGCCTTTAAGGGAAACCACCTTGTTCCCAAGGCGCTGAACAACCCATTCCCTTGCTTTCTGCATCTGTTCCCCCGTATTTTCACCAGGGACATCTGCCAAGGGGAAAACTATCTTTACCTCAATCAAGGGAAATTTTGCCCTGAAACCCAGACGTATGCCTGGAAATTTAGTTTCAAATCCTTTGAGCAGGGATCCTACCCGGGATTCGGGCAGCCCGAAAACCGTGAGACGTTCAATGGGGATTTCATGGATAAAACCATGGATTTTCATGACCCTGGGCCGCACCTGGGCCTTAAACATGGACTTCATTTCAGAAGGTACCCCGGGCATAAAAAAGAAATCACAGTGACCAATGGACATGAAAAAACCAGGAGCTGTGCCCTGGTCATTGTTCAAGACCCCTGCAGATTCAGGAAGCATAGCCTGTTTTCTATTGTCCCGGGTCACCTTGAATCCTCTTTTTGCAAAATAGATTTCCATGGATGCAAGGGCTTTTGGGTTCAACAATAATTTTTCTTCAGCAGCATTGGCGCTGGCAAGGGCGGTAATATCGTCCTGGGTGGGACCCAGTCCCCCTGTGACAAGGCAGATATCGGACCGCTGGGCAATTTTTTTAAGGGCAAAACTGATATCTGTCACCTGGTCTCCAACAGCTGTGATCTGGCGGACCAGGACACCCATTTCCTTTAATTTTTCACACAAAAAACGGCTATTTGTATCCAGGATATCGCCCAAAAGGACCTCATCTCCGGTGGATAAAATTTCTGCAATCATTTTTCCTTCTCCAGATTATTAAAAAACATGGCATGGTTGGATGAAAAAAAAGCTGGATTTTTCCTGAATTTTGATCCAATGGCCAATTGTTTTTTAAATTCTTTGTCTAAAAAAATTTTTACCTTTTTCCGGTCCCAGCCATTGGGATGGACAAAATTCATATAAAGGGAAAGATCTCCATGATAAAATTCACTGGTATCCAGATCATCTGCATCTTCACTGAATTTTGGCAGGTTGAAAACAGCAAGGTTCAAATAATCGATATTGTCCTGGTGAATCTTTATAAAATCAAGGGTTTTACGGGCTGCTGCTTCATCTTCAAAACTGGTGCCAAATAAAAGATAAACATAGGTCAGTATTTCAGCATTTTTAAAATTTTCCAAAATTTTAGAAACCATAGCCAGGTCTGTGCCCTTGCCCATCTTATCCAGAACGTCCTGGTCCCCGGATTCAAGACCAAGCTTAAGCATTTCGCATCCGCATTTTTTCAGGTCAAAGCAAAAATCCAGGTTTAAAAAATCTTTTTCAAACCTCACAAATCCATACCATTTAAAGCCAGGCCGAGTTTTGGATAAGGCCTTTAAACAAGCAGGTGTAATGGCATTGTCAATAAAATGGACATAGTCTGGATGATAATCCTTATTCATCTGCTTTAAATCTTCCATGATCCTGGCAGCCCGCTGGGTTGCATAGGGACGGGTTTCAGCTTTTTCAGGACAGAAACGGCATTTGCTCCAATAGCAGCCAATGGATGCCCTAAAGGGAAGAATTGTGCCTGGAGCCAGGTATGAATGATTTTTTGCAAATCCATAATCCGGGATATAATGTTTTTTAGTGGTACCTGGAACACCTAAAAATTTCAACAGGGGTTGCTCGCCCTCCCCTTTGATCATCACGTGGATGAGTCTTGAAAAAGGATTATCAAACATATCACCAAAATCAGGCCGACTCATCCAGGAAGAGACCAGTCCACCCCCCATGACCAGTTTTTTATCCTTAAAATTATCCCTTATCCAGCCTGCCAGGGAAAAACTGATAAGGGCCTGGTTCAGATAACAAAGAGAAATTCCCACATATTCAAAATTTGATGCCAGAATCAGGGGTCGAATATTTTTTTCAAAAAAAGGATAAAAGGGATTTTCCCCATATGCAGCCGCACTTTTTAAGAGATCCCCGCTATCCACCGGGGAAAGCTTATTATCAGAATAATCGCTGAGACTGATCCTGAATCTGGTTTGATCCACTGATATGGACAAAAGCCTGTTCAGGTCATAGACCCTCTGGTGATAACGGTCCACATTGGTATACAATTTTTGGGTTTTCAAATCAGATAAAATATTATCCCGGTTTTTCAAGGCCCTTACAGACCATGAGTCTTTTACATCAAGATCCGATTGAATCAGGTGCATCAACCCCTGGATACTTGCATCATAAACCGTACAGTGAAATCCATGGGATTTTAAAGCAGATGACAACAAGGCTACCCCGGCTGGTGGTTCACAGGGTTTTGCAACCGGGGGAAAAATTAAAAGCATAAATGATCCATCCCTATTTTATCCTTATCTCATTCTTAAATTTTGCCTTGTACTTATCATATCTGTTTCAAATCCACACTTGATATTTTAACCGATATTTTACCTGGTATTTTTTATTTCGTTCAACAGACCGTCCATATTGACAAGTAATAGCAAATCATTTACATATGCCCCAATGATTCAATAGTATAGAAATTTGCATTTAGCCGTTAGCCATTAGGCTTTATCTCACAGCTAATGACTAAGAACTCGTGCCATAGCGCGCTAATTCAAATAGAATAAAATTGAGGTAAATAAATGCAGGTCGTGCTCATTGATAACTATGATTCTTTTACCTTTAATCTGGTCCACTATCTTCTCGCAACAGGTGTTGAGGTGAAGGTGTTCAGAAATGATAAAATTTCTCTGGAAAAACTTGAGGAACTGAGTCCCAAAGCCATTGTGATCTCACCCGGCCCGGGAAGACCAAAAGATGCAGGAATTTCCCTGGAAGTGGTCAAACACCTGTCCGGTAAAATTCCCATTTTAGGGGTATGTCTCGGCCACCAGGTAATCGCCCAGAATTTTGGCGGGACCATCATCCCTGCAAAAAAAATAATGCATGGAAAAACCTCCATTGTCTTTTCAGATGGAGAACATATTTTTTCCGGCATGGAAAAATCCTTTTCCGTTATGCGCTACCATTCATTGGCTGTACAGGAAAAAGACCTGCCCCATTGCCTCATTATAACTGCCAGAACCCATGATGGAGAGATCATGGGAATCCGCCATAAAGACCACCCCACCCAGGGAGTTCAATTCCATCCGGAATCCTTTATGACAATCGTTGGCAAACGGCTTATTAAAAACTTTATCAAAGGGATATGAAATAACATTTACAGATATTCATCTAACCATATCTATTATCTGACCATGATATTGGTCCCCGGATAAATCTTGGCAGTGGTTGACAGCTTGTTGAGTTTTCTCAAATCAGCTACACTGATTTTATATTTTTGCGAAATACCCCAGAGGGTTTCTCCTTTTTGAACCGTGTGAAAGATAGGTGCTTTTTTCTCGGATGTAACATCTGTTTTTTTCAAAACGGTCTTTACCGGACTTTTTTCAGAGAATTTAGCAGATGCTGCTGCCTTTTTCACCGGGGTTAGAGAAGTACTTTTTTTCTTAAGTGCGGAAATCTCCTGTTCCAGCTTTCCCATTCTTTCAATAAGTGAGTCAAATTTTACGGAAACAGATGCTTCAAGGCGGGAAACCTTCTGCTGAACCAATGCCAATTCAGTGGTTGAAATTGCCGTGGAAGAATCAGAATCCTTAGTATTCTCTGTCTGGAACTTCTCCAGGTCCTCTTCTATCGTTTTGATTCGTTTTTCAAGACTGCCAAAAGACCCGTTCCCAGACAGAGAAGGCAAATTTTTGGTCTGGGAATCAGAAGACCTGAAAAAGAAAAAAAAGACAATAATCGTAACAACCAAAGCGCCGGCTATAATGAGGGTAAATTCATTTTTCTTTAACAAAGACCCTCCTATACCCATGGATACAGGATTTTTATGTTTTTTCTTTTTATTGGTATTGGTTTGTGTGGTAGCTATCTTTGACACAGGTTTATCCTTTGATTTCATTCTGAAACTCCTGTCTTAATAATTAACACCTGGCTATTCATACCATCTGGGCACAATTTTTCAACCAATTACCATAAAATAATATATGAATTTGAGTATTGAACACCGGCTTTATAGTATGTTAGTGTTGTTATATATAAACCCGACTTCAATTGAATCAGGATATTTTTATGAGACTATTTTCAAAATTTCAATTAATTCCCTTTATTTTTATGGGTTTTGTATTTGTTTTTTCCCATGCCCAGCAATGCCATTCCCAGGAAATATATACAAATAAGCTGGGCATGCAATTTGTCTTGATACCTGCTGGTAGCTTTATCATGGGCAGCCCTGAATCGGAAAAAGGACGGCAGTGGAATGAAACCCAGCATCAAGTTATCATATCAAAAAGTTTTTATATTGGAACAACAGAGGTCACCCAGGGACAGTGGAACAGGCTGGTTTCACCCAACCCATCGGAATTTAAACTAGGGAATAGCTATCCAGTGGACTCTGTCTCATGGGATGAGGCCATGGAATTTATTTCCTTTTTAAATAAATGGGAAGGGACCAGCAGATACCGTCTACCCACTGAAGCGGAATGGGAATATTCCTGCCGTGCGGGCAGCACCACAGCATTTTCCAAGGGTCCAATCACTCTCCCTGATTTTTCCTGCAATGAACCGGAACCAGCCCTGGTGGATACAGCCTGGTATTGTTATAATTCAGGACTGCAAAATCCCAGGCGGAATTTCAAGCCCCATCCTGTCAAAACAAGGAAACCCAATAAATGGGGTCTTTATGACATGCATGGTAATGTACAGGAATGGGTTTTGGATGCCTGCAAATGGCGTAATATCTGGAAATCCCGGGTAGGAGTGATCACGGATACGTATGAGGATGGTATTGTTGATCCACTGGGCAAAAAAGGAAACCACAGGATCATCCGGGGTGGTGGCTGGTTTCAGAATGGCAAATACCAGAGATCTGCCTATCGCAGCTATTATAAACCAATTGCCAAAAGAAACAGCCTGGGATTCCGTATTGTAAGAATGAAATAGAGTTTTTTATCCAGCTACAAACGTTTTTTTACTCTCTTAAAAGCACTCAATCTTTTGTCCAATACCATGAGCGTCAACCACTGTTCCAGAAGCTGCTCAATTTTCTTTTCAGGCATGGCATCAAGGGTTTGCTCCAACGGTTGGATAGGAGTTTGTTTCGAATAATGCTCAGGTTCTTCTGACTGATTTTGAATTGCAAGTTCCATCCGATTCACTGCAGCCTTTACTTCAGCATCCCTTGTTGGATTTTTTTTCCCTGTTGGATCTTTTTTTTCCAGGGCCTGATACATCTCAAGTGCTTCTTGAAAACACCCCTGACTTTCATAGATACCTGCAAGTTCAAAAGTATTAAAATCCTGATTCATGGCTTATTTCCCTTATCTTTATTCTTATCCTTGTTTTTATCCTTGAAAATCAACTCCCCTGGCTCTGCCATCTCATGTTCATGTTTGGCCAGGTGTTTGATATAATTGATATCATGTTTCAGACTTTTAATTTCTTTTTCAATTTTTTGATTTTCCTTTTCCACCTGAACCGACTGGGAAGCAACTACTGCTTCCTTTTTCTTGAGTTTATTATAATCAATAACCCCATTTTTTGAAAAAAAAATCATTAGCACCAACACAAAAACCAGCAATATGCCGGAATAAAAACATGTTCTTTCAAATAAGGTCATGAAGGCTTACTTTTTTTCAATACCTGTTTTATAGATCTTTTTTATAAATCTGTCTTATAATTGTTATTTCAGGACAGGCCATAAGAATACTTGTCAATGAGAAAAAAAGTATACCCAAAAAGATGCAGGCAAATATTCCAGCTCCAAGTCCCACTTTGCCATATTCTTCCGTCAACACTAAGGCAGTGGTCCATCGCACAAAGAAAAACATTATAACAGATAAAAAAACCGATCTGCAAGCAGAAACAACCAGGCTGGTTCCAAAAAGCTTACCAGGAGTATTCATGAATAAAAACACAAAACCTGCCATTGAAGCCAGTGAAACTGACAAGGCAATGCCCCTGCACCCCATGGTGTTCTTTAAAAGCCAGCAGAGAACGATATTTATACCAATGGAAATCAACCCTGCAAAAAAAGGAGTCCGGATACTGGACAGAGAATAGTGGAGGGTCACAAACAGCCTGGTCCCTGTATAGGCCCACAAACCAAGTACAAGATAAAAAAGACTGCCTGCTGTTTGTTTTACAGCCAGGGAATCAAAGGCACCCTGTTGAAACAAAAAAGAGACAATGGGCCCATCAAGGGCCATAAGTCCGGCCATGGCAGGAATGGTTACAAAAAAAACAAGTCTGGCTCCATTACCAAACAAGACGGCTATTTCATCAAAATTTCCAAAGGCTGCCTTCTTGGAAAGGGATGGCAGGAAAACCGTTGAAAAGGATACGGCAAACAAAGCCAGGGGAAATTGTACCAGTCTGTCTGCATAATATAGGAAAGAGATACTGCCCTGGGTAAGCATGGAAGCAAAAAGTCCTGCAATCATGATATTAATGGAATAGGATGCAGCTCCTATCATACAGGGAATCATTGTTTTCCCAACCCTTAAAATCCCGGGATGAAGCCACATAAAACAGGAAAAATCAACCATTCTATGCCGGAGTATATAAGGTATCTGCAGGGCCAATTGAACAATACCGCCAATAGTAACCCCCAGGGCAAGGCCAAGGACCTGGGTATCAAAAAAAGAGGCTATAAAAAACATTGACAGTATTATAGAAAGATTCAGGACCAGGGGTGTGGCAGCCGGGATACTGAAATTCCCCAGGGAATTCAGCACGCCCATGCAAAGGGCAATGATTAAAATGATAAAGAGATAGGGCATCATTATTTTTAAAAGAACGAGGGTGAGGCTATGGACATAGCTTCCTGTCATAAATCCCGGTGCCAGGAACCTGGCCAGTACCGGCGCAAGGAAAATTCCTGTTGTTACCAGGAAAACACCTGCAATTGAAAGGATAAACAATCCAGATAAAAACATGGCAATTGCCTGACTCCTTTCTCCCCTTTCAATGTATTGAGAAAAAATCGGAACAAATGAAATGCTCAAAATGCCGTCTGAAAACATTTTTCTCAATAGATCAAATGGCCTGAAAGCAATAAAAAAAGCATCGCTCTGGGGGGATATACCGAAAACCATGGCGATCAAAGCGTCCCTCAACACTCCCAAAATACGACTGGCAAGGGTTAAGATGCTCACAGAGGCTGCGTTTTGAAAATCCTTTTTCACAAGTTTTCCTTGACAAATTTCAACAATACATATATGTTGTCGTTTTTAAAATATGGCTTAATTTTATATTTAATACACTAACACAAGGAGCGAGACCAAGTTGGCTAACCATAAATCTGCAAAGAAACGCGCAAAACAGAGTCAGGTAAGACGGCTTAGAAACAAATCTGTAAAAACCACTCTTAAGAACCTGGATAAAAGGGTACACGCTGCCAAGGAAGCTGGTGACAACACTGACGAGTTGATGAAACAAACACAGTCTGCAATGCACAAGGCCGCAAAAAAAGGCGTTATTCATAAAAAAACTGCTTCCAGAAAGATTTCAAGACTTTTTAAACTCGTGAATTCTTAAACCACGGTTTTTTTGTCCTTGCCGGTTCAAATATAGTAAGACAGGACTTACATCCCCTATTGTACAAATATTGTACAAAAAAACTGCACAGACCTTTTGTACAAAGAAGTCGTGTAAATCCTGTCTTTATTATTTAATTCATTAAAAATTGGTCATCATCTGACTGACAACACTCTCTGCAGTCCTTTGGGCGATTTTATCAACAGCCTCACCCTTGTTGATTTCATCATTTATTTTATCTTCAGCAATCGTATAATCCTCATTGGATGAAAAATTCTTCACAGACCAGAGGACTTTTCCTTCCCTGTCAATGAGTTGCACATCCACCGTGGCAGTCACCCTCCGCTCCACAACCGCTTCGACCGAGGTCCTGGAAAGAGTGGAAAATGTAATGGAATTTACCACGCCTGTAATCCTGGGACTTGTTTTTACCGAGTCCACAACATTTGTATTTGTTTTTTCCAAGATCTCCCGGATAAATTCATTGGTAAAACTCATACCAGCTCTGGTTTCTGAACTTTTGTTCTTAAAAACCTCCACTGCCACACGGGTCACATTCCCATGGACATACCCACTGCCCTCAAATCGATAGCCGCAGCCTGCTGCCATGGAAATAAGTCCAGCCACTATAGCCACCATGGTAAAAAATCGAATATATTTCATATTACACCACAATATTGACAAGGGTTTGTTTTTTCTGGATCACAATAATTTTTTTAACAGGTTTTTCCTGTAGATATTTTTTTATTTTTTCATCTGAAAGAGCTATTTCCTTGATTCCTTCTTCATCCACACCAGACTTGATGGAAAATTTTGATCTAAGCTTTCCATTCACCTGTACCACAACGAGAACCTCGTCCGTCTCAAGAGAATCCTTCCGATATTCAGGCCAGGAATATTCCAGAATTGAGCCTTTTTTTCCCATTTTTTCAAACAATTCCTCACTGAAATGTGGAATTATGGGGCTTAACAGCAGGAGAATATTTTCAAGACAAAACAAAAGAACTGATTCCATCTCCCGTTCCGCTTTATCTATATCCACACTATACATGACATTAACAAGCTCCATTACAGCTGAAATTGCCGTGTTGAAATGGAAACTTTTATCAATATCGTCGGTCACCTTTTTAATGGTCTGATTGGCCTTAATATACAGGCCTTTGGTTTCCTGGGATTTAAGATCCAAAGCAGGCCCTTTAAAGGGGATCACAGTGCCGATATCAATCTTATCCATACACTCAATGGCCAGGCGCCAGACCCTGTTGACAAACCTATAACTACCTTCAACACCGTCTTCACTCCATTCAAGATCCCGTTCAGGAGGAGCTGCAAACAGGCAGAACAACCGGGTCACGTCTGCGCCGTATTTTTCAAGGAGTTCATTGGGGTCAACAACATTTTTCTTGGATTTGGACATCTTGATTACGCGTCCGACATCCACTTTACTCCCGCATTTGGTGCAGGAAAGGGTTTCATCTTTTTCTTTTCTTGCCTCTTCGGGAAACAAAAATCCATGTTCGGGACAGGTCATGGTCTCCTTGCAGACCATGCCCTGGGTAAGCAGCCTGGTAAAAGGCTCTTTAAAATCAATAAGACCAAGGGTGTTTAGAACCCGCATAAAATACCTTGAATACAATAGATGAAGCACTGCATGTTCCACCCCGCCGATATATTGATCCACCGGAGCCCAGTATTGAACTGCCCTGGGATCAAACATGGCGTTTTCATGCCTGGGAGAGCAATACCGCAGATAATACCAGGAAGATTCCACAAAGGTATCCATGGTGTCTGTATCCCGCCTGGCATCTTCCCTGCCGCAGGAAGGACAGGTCACCTTTGCAAAATAATCCAGCCCCGGAAGGGGGGACCCCCCTTTTTCCAACAGGTTGGCATCTTCAGGCAGTATTATGGGAAGATCTTCTTCCGGAACCGGCACCACACCACAGGAAGGGCAGTGAATCACCGGGATGGGTGTACCCCAGTACCGCTGTCTTGAAATCCCCCAGTCCCTGAGCCTGTAGGAAATAGCTTTCTTTCCCCTGCCCTCCTGCTCCAGCCAGTCGGTAATAACCTCCATGGCTTCCTTGCTGTTCATTCCATCAAAACGGCCGGAGTTGACCATCACCCCTTCACCTGAATAGGCTTGGGTCATGGTAACAGGATCCAGCTTTTCTGATTCGGGCTGAACCACTACCCTGATGTCAAGATTATATTTCCGGGCAAAATCGAAATCCCTCTGGTCTCCGGCAGGTACAGACATGATGGCGCCGGTTCCATATCCCATCAAAACAAAATTAGCCGTGTATATGGGAATCTTTTCACCACTGGCAGGATTGATGCAGTGGGCGCCTAGAAACACCCCTTCTTTTTCATATTTTTCAATGCCGTCCACAGATCGTTCCTGACTGGAAACTTTTTCAACAAAGGCAGCAACCGCTTCTTCCTGGCCACTTCCCTTTGGTAGTGTTTCCACCAGGGGATGTTCCGGAGCCAGGCACATAAAAGTTGCTCCGAACACCGTGTCCGGCCTTGTGGTAAAAACCACCAGCTCTTCATCAAGACCATCAATCTTAAACTTTAATTCAGACCCTATGCTTTTTCCGATCCAGTTCTTCTGCATAAGCGTCACCTTATCAGGCCATCCTGGAAGCTGATCACAATGAACCAGAAGATCTTCTGCATAATCGGTTATCTTAAAGAACCACTGCCATAGTTTTTTTTGCTGAACCACCCTGGAACACCGCCAGCATTTATCCTGTTCAACCTGTTCATTGGCAAGAACAGTCTGACATTTTTCACACCAGTTGACATAGGATTCCTTGCGGTAGGCCATGCCTTTTTCCAGCATTTTGAGAAACAGCCATTGTTCCCATTTATAGTATTCCGGCCTGCAGGTTGCTATTTCACGGTCCCAGTCATAGGAAAATCCCATTTTTTTAAGCTGAGCCCGCATTGCACTTATATTCTCATAGGTCCAGGCTGCAGGATGGGTATTGTTATCAATGGCAGCGTTCTCCGCCGGCATGCCAAAGGCATCCCAGCCCATGGGGTGAATGACGTTAAATCCCTTCATCCTTTTATAACGGACAACCACATCCCCAATTGTATAGTTCCGCACATGACCTATATGGATCTTGCCTGAAGGGTAGGGAAACATTTCCAGCAGATAGTATTTTTTCTTTGATTTATCCTCAAGGACCTTAAAAAGCTCATTTTTATTCCAGTATTCCTGCCATTTAGGCTCTACAGCATCAGGATTGTACCGTTCCTCCATTATCTTCATTCCTCCGAACTCATCATCTATATTTATAATGTAAATTTAAGTAGATGCCATAACCTGATCCAAATAGCAAGATGGAACTTTTCTTGCTTAATACAATCAGCACAGGTATTACAGCATTATTTTTAAAGCTGTCAAAAGCCGGTCAACATTTTCTTTTCTGGCCGTATGACCCATCAGGCCGATCCGCCAGATTTTACCGGCAAGCGGCCCAAGACCCGCACCGATTTCAATATCATGTTCTTTGATCAATGCTGTCCTGATAGCTGCATCATTTGCACCTTCTGGAATATTAACGGAATTGAGCATGGGCAGACGGGATTCAGGTGAAACCGTCATGCTCAGCCCCAGGCTGTCAAGACCTTGAACCAGGTACTCATGAGCCTCTTTATGACGGGCAAAAACATTGCCCATACCCTCATCCAGAACCACGCCCAGAGCTGCATAGAGGCCATACAACATATTGATGGGAGCGGTATGGTGATAGGCCCGTGTTGCCCCTTCCCAATAATTGATAATCATTGTCAAATCCAGGTACCAGTTGGGCACCATTGTTTTTCTTGCCTTTAACACCTCAATGGCCCGGTCGGAAAAAGAAATAGGGGCCAGACCGGGAGGGCAGGATAAACATTTTTGTGTACCGCTGTAAACGGCATCAGCATTCCATTCATCAGTTTTTACTTCAACCCCGCCAAGGCTTGTTACACAGTCAACCAGATAAAGGCTGTCACTGCCTTCCAGCAGACGACTGATTTCTCCAACCGGATTCAACACCCCGGTTGAGGTCTCGGCATGAACTACTGCAACAATCTTGTATGATTTTTGCGCCAGCTTTTCTTTGACCACATCCACGATCACGGGTGTGCCCCATTCAAATTCAAGCACATCAACATCAGCTCTCAACCGTTGTGCCAGATCAACCATGCGCATACCAAAAACACCGTTTTTAAGAATCAAAACAGAGTCGCCGTCTTCAACAAGATTAACAAAACAGGTTTCCATACCTGCAGAACCCGTACCGGACATGGGGATGGTCAACTTATTTTGAGTTTGCATAACAGTCTGCAAGCGTTTTTTTATTTCATCCATGATGTCAATAAAACGCGGGTCAAGATGGCCGATGGTGTCTTTAGCCAAGGCAGCATATACCGGGTCTGGCACACATGATGGTCCGGGGCCCATGAGAAGGGTTGGTGACAATGTGGTTAGAAGATCTGCTGGCATGATTGTTCTCCTTTGAAAGTGTTAGACATTATAGCTTTTGCAAGGGTATGTAAACATCGTTTACCGTTGTATTTTGATTCATTGCTTTAGCATATTTAATCAAGTAGTGCAAAAAAATCCTTCTTTATTTTTTACAAAAAAACAGCATCTATTCAGACCCCGGCTGTGATTGCGGAAAACGTTGAAACAAAAGGGATAAATCGCATTATCTTTCAATAATAGCGTTAAAAACCAACTTGACTGAAAATCGCTTTAGTGATATACAAAATAGTTTTTAATAAATACCTGAATGGCAGGTATCGTTTGTGTATAATCCTTGCTCCGGTAAAATTCCGGGGCTTAATATCCGTAAGGAGAAAAAATGAGGAAGTATGAAACCGTATTTATTTCTGACCCTGACCTTCAGGATCAAGCACGTGAAGATCTGTTTGATAAAGCCAGAAATATCATTGCAAAGGAAAATGGTATCCTTTTAAATCTTGACGAATGGGGCAATAAAAAACTGGCCTATGAAATCAAAAAAAAATCACGGGGTCATTATGTATGTCTGACATACGGCGGCACCGGAGACCTTGTCAAAGAACTTGAAAGAAATTTTCGTCTCAGTGATAATATCATGAAATATATGACCATCCTTCTTTCAGACGATGTAACTGTTGAATCCCTTGAAAAAGAGGTTGCCGACGCAGAAGAAGCTGTTGCGGCGGCCGAGGCTGCCAAGGCTGCAGCAGCTGCTCCAGAAGAAAAAACTGCTGAAAC
>JAOZST010000005.1:32283-45661 GCA_029939535.1 Desulfobacteraceae bacterium
GCATCAGACCAGGTGGCATCAGACCAGGAAGAACCAGCTTCAGAAGATACCAAAGATGTCGACAAAAACAAAGACGTTCAGGATTGATTTAAGTTTAAGATTGAAGGAAAAATATCATGTATAAGAATCAAAGAAGTGGTGGACCTGGGGGCAAAAACAGATTTTATCAACGACGGAAAGTTTGCAGATTCTGTGTAGACAACGGCCTTGAAATTGATTATAAAAATCCGAAAACTTTGAGGCAATTCATCACCGAACGGGGTAAAATCATCCCCAGAAGAATTACGGGCACGTGTGCCAAACACCAGCGAGTGCTCTCTCTTGCGATTAAACAATCCCGCCAGATTGCTCTATTGCCGTTTGTCGGCCGGCCCATGCATTAATACCGACAATTGTCTGGAGTATCGCAAGTGACCTTTACCATAACAAACCCCCTAGTCATTAAAGAGACTATCATTGGGATATCATTATGCATTTTGATTTTTGCAATCATTTTTGCGTTGCCCTTGCTGGGGGTGTTTGCCCTGCTTTTCCTTCCTTTACCTGTACTCTTTTACAGACTTAAATTAGGAAGAAACAGCGGTGCCATCATTGTCGTCGTCAGCTTTATAGTACTGCTGATTATGACAAAAGGGTTTGCATTTGACATACTCTATTTTGGATCGCTTCTGATTACTGGTTTTTTTCTGGGAGAATGCGTTGAAAGACATATGGGAATAGAACGGACAATGATTTTCACTGGTTTGGGGGTTCTTGGATCCGCTTTTTCCGCATTTGTCCTGTTTATGCTTTTTCAAAATCAGACCATGACCGCCATTGTTTCTGATTATTTATCCCGGTATTTTGGCCTGACTGCTCAGCTTTATTCGGACATGGGAATTGAACAAAACCAGATTAAAATGCTGAATTCAGCATTTCTTATTGTTCTGCCCGGAATGTTTCTGGTGTCATTTATGGCAACCATATGGATGAATATTCTGATCATCAAAAATCTGCTGTTGAGAAAAGGGTTTGTGCTAAAAAACCTTGAGGCTTTGAATCAATACAAAGCTCCGGACTTTCTTGTCTGGGTGGTGATTATTTTAAGTCTGATGCTGTTTTTACCCATGGAAGCACCCAAATATGTAAGCATCAATTGTCTGATTGTTTTAATGCTTGTTTATTTTTTTCAAGGAATTGCTGTTGTATCATTTTTTTTCCAAAAAAAAGGATCCCCTGCTGCACTCAAAGTGTTTTGCTACAGTCTGATTGCAGTTCAATTATATTTTTTAATCCTGATCATTGGTCTGGGTTTTTTTGACAACTGGATCAATTTTAGAAAACTTGGTACGCAAAAGTGATAAAAGAAAACTAAAAGTCAGCCGGCTCTATACAGGCTGAACCTTTTTGGAGGTTTAAATGAAAGTTATATTAAAAGAAACCATTGATACATTGGGTATCGCGGGAACAGAATGTGATGTAGCGGCTGGATACGGTCGTAACTATCTTCTGCCCCAGGGGAAAGCAGTTCTTGCAACACCCCAAAACAGAAAAGTCATGGAACAGGCAAAGGCAAAACTTGATCTTCAGATTGCCAAGGAAAGAAAACTTGCCGAGGAAATGGCAGATAAAATCAAGGACATTGTCTGTACAATCAAGGCCAAGGTCCATGAAGATATCCGTCTATACGGATCTGTCACAACCCATGACATTAAAGAGGCGCTCAACACCCAGGATGTTACTCTTGAAAGGCGTACCATATTACTTGCAGAGCCCATCAAGGAAATCGGTGAGTATAAGGTTCCCATCCGTCTATACAAAGATGTTGAGCCTGAAATTACTGTTCAAGTAATTGCTGAAACAAAAGAATAAAAAAATGTAAACCATAGCAAGCTGCCCTGATCTTTGACGGGCAGCTTGCTCATCAATTTTTTTCCCATGTGAATTGTGCCCATAAAAGAAACCATAAAAACTGAGCCCCTGTTAAATAGAACCCCGCCCCATGATATAGATGCGGAAGAATCTCTTTTAAGTGCTATCTTTATCAATAATGACAATCTATTGGATATCACTGATATTCTGGTTCCAGAAGATTTTTACAAAGGTGCCCATAAAAAAATATTCCGGGCAGTACTTGAACTTATTGCCAGGGAAGAACCAGCTGATCTGGTTACGGTTGCCAATGCACTCAAGGAAAAGGCTGAACTGGAAAGCATAGGAGGTGCAGCCTATCTTGCATCCATTTCAGATACTGCTCCTGTGGCGGTCAATGCCCTCCACTATGCAAAAATCATCCATGGCAAGGCTGCGCTGCGCCAGCTTATCAATACCTCTTCAAAAATCATTGAAAACTGCCTTGAAGACAAGGGAGATTTCGAGGATATACTTGATTTTGCCGAATCTTCTATTTTTAAAATTTCCGAAAAAAAAGCAGGCAGATCATTTCAAAGCATAGGAGATCTTATCAATTTAAACATTGACCATTTAGAGGAGCAACAGGGGAAAGAAGGTGGGTTATCCGGCCTTTCCACGGGATATATGAAACTGAACCGTATAACTTCAGGTCTACAGGGATCTGACCTGATCATACTTGCTGCACGTCCCAGTATGGGTAAGACCGCCTTTGCCCTGAATATTGCCAGAAATGTTGCATTGGAAGAAAGAAAGCCTGTTGCTGTTTTTTCACTTGAAATGTCAAATGAACAATTATCCATGCGCCTTTTGACCTCAGAAGCACGGATTGATTCGAACCGACTTCGCACTGGATTCATCAGCCAGGATGACTGGCAGAATGCCACGGATGCTGCCGGGATTCTCAATGAAATGCCTATATTCATAGATGATACCCCCAATATTACTGCCATGGATATCAGGGCCAAGGCCAGAAGACTCTACCAGAAACATGGAGAACTGGGTCTTATCATTATTGATTATCTCCAGCTCATGAAAGCCCCGTTCAGGTCTGACAGAAGAGACCTTGAAATTGCGGAAATTTCCAGATCTTTAAAGGCCCTTGCCAAAGAACTGAATATTCCGGTCATGGCCCTTTCCCAGCTTAACCGTATGCTGGAACAGCGGGGAGATAAGCGACCCATGATGTCTGATCTCAGAGAATCAGGCGCCCTTGAACAGGATGCCGATATAATCGCATTTATCTATCGTGACGAGGTATATAATAAAGAACCGGATAATCCTAAAAAAGGAACCGCTGAAATCATTGTTGCCAAAAATAGAAACGGTGCCACAGGAACGGCTTTAATGCATTTCCACGGTCAATACACTCGGTTTGAGGAACTATCAACAGATTCATACCAGGAATTTGAATGAAAAAAATAGTTTTCGGCAACACAGCTGGCCTTAGAAATACCCAGATAAAAAAGATTGAAAATCTTTATACACTGAAATCTCCGCCTGAATTCATAATAACACCGGAGACAGCCAGGGAACTGGTGGAAATCAGTCATGAAATACGCCGCCAGATTGGACTTTTGATTGACCGAAACGGAAAAGTCACCTGTGTCATTGCTGGCGAGCCCCAGAGAATTGTCATTCCTGTTACTTCAGATTACATGGCAGGCCCTGGAAGACTCAAAGGCCTCAGATGCGTCCATACCCATCTCAGTGATGAAGCTCTAACCCAGGATGATTTGACCGACCTTGCCCTTTTGAGGCTTGACTATATCACAGCCATCTGCATCAATTCCAATGGCAAACCAGGTCATGTATATTCAGCCCATATTTTACCCGATATAACTTCAGATCCCTATCAGATACTACCACGAAATTCAATCAATGATATGGAAATTGACTGCCAGGCCCAGATTCTTGCCCTGGAATCGGAACTAAGCTCAAAAAATGCATTGCACAAGCCCGAGACTGGTACTGAAAATGCCTTTTTAATCAATGCTGCCATCCAGAACTCCAAAGAGGTTTATGCTTCCCTTGAGGAGTTGAAAGAACTGTGCAAAACAAGCCTGATCCATGTAATCGGAACCGCTGTTCAGCGAAGGAAGAAAATAGATCCTAAGTTTGTTGTGGGAAAAGGAAAACTGGCTGACCTGGTCATCAGGGCCATTCAAAATTATGCCACCATGCTGGTATTTGACAGGGAATTAACTCCATCACAGATTCGATCCATCACTGATTTCGTTGAAATGAAGGTCATAGACAGAACCCAGCTAATCCTGGATATATTTGCCAAACAGGCAAAATCCAGGGAGGGCAAGTTTCAGGTGGAGCTTGCCCAGATGGAATATCTCCTGCCGCGGCTCATCACTAAAAACACAGCCATGTCCCGACTCACCGGTGGTATCGGAGGAAGGGGGCCTGGCGAAACAAAACTTGAAATCAACAGGCGCAGGGTCAGAGACCGGATTACCCGGCTGAAAAAAGAAATTCTTCAAATAAGGAAACAAAGATCCCAGCAAAAATCGAGGCGGAAACGGAAAAATCTTCCAATTATCTCCATTGTCGGGTATACAAATGCAGGCAAATCAACTTTGCTTAACACTTTGACCCAGAGCAATATTATTGCAGCCAATCGCCTGTTTGCAACATTGGACCCCTCTTCCAGGCGGTTAAGATTTCCAAGGGATATTGAAGTTATTATCACAGATACAGTAGGATTTATCCAAAACCTTCCCAAAGAGCTTATGGAAGCATTCCATGCGACTCTGGAAGAATTATCTGAAGCGGACATCATTCTACACGTTATTGACATCAGCAATCCAAGATATATCCAGCAAAAGGACTCTGTTGAAAGAATACTGAAAAAACTGAACCTGAATAAAATACCTACCCTTTATGTATTTAACAAATTAGATCAGGTTGATATGGAAAAATTTCATGACCAATGGCTCCTGAATCAAGGCATCATGGTATCAGCCACAAAAAAACAGACTCTCACCCCTCTGGTTGAAAAACTTGAATCAATGGTGAGCATGGAAAAAACCATCGATTATTAGATATAATGTGAAAAAAATATGAAAATGAAATATTTGGAACAGATTTTCATGACAGATTCCCATAAAGAGGATTCAATTGATACACCAGACTGCTTTGGTGAATATGATAAAAAAAGCAAACTTTGTTCAGCCTATTGTTCAATATCTATAAGCTGCTGTGTCATGCACACCAGGAATCCAAAGGGTGATATACTTGAAAAATTATTGACTCACAACTATTACGCGGTAAAACCCCACTGAAAAAACAAATCCCTCTTTAAAAAACTGGTTGTTTGCAATGACTGGAAAATTTTAAACAGTAATCAAGAAAATATTTTACCGGGATTCAAAATATTCTCAGGATCAAACACCTTTTTTATCTGCTTCATAATTTCAAGTTCATGGCTGCCAATTTCCATTGAAAGGTATTTCATTTTTGTAATACCAACCCCGTGTTCACCCGTGATGGTGCCACCAAGTTCCAGTGTAGCTTTGAACAGATCATCCACTGCTTTTTCAGCCCTTTTTGCCTGATCTGCATTGTTTTTATCATACATGATATTACAATGAATATTACCATCCCCGGCATGTCCGAAACTGACCACGGTCAATCCGGATGATTTTTGAATTTTCCGGGTTATTGCCACCATCATGGGAATTTTAGAAATGGGAACCACAATATCCTCATTTATTTTATTGGGAGCAATTTTATAAAGAATAGGGGATAATGATTTTCTGGCTTCCCATAATTTCAGAGCTTCTTCTTGATCCGCAGCAACAAGAACCTCAATGGCCCCTGCCCCATAACAAAAATTTTTAATCTGTTCTGATTCTTTTTCAACCTGATGTACGTCTCCGTCCAGTTCCAGTATGATCAATGCCTTAACAGATTTCGGCAAATCAATGGAGAGAACTCCCCTTACAAGATTGATGGAGGCTTCATCCAGGTATTCAACGCATCTGGGAATAATGGCCAGTTTCATTACATTGGATATGGTTTGTGCTGCTTTGTCCATTTCGTCAAAAAAAATTGCCAATGTTTTTACAGCAGCTGGTTTTGGCAGCAATTTTAAGGTAATTTCAGTTACCAGGGCCAGTGTTCCTTCCGAACCAACAATCAATCGGGTAAGATCATAGCCGGCAACCCCTTTTGCAGTGGATACCCCGGTCTTAATAATTTTTCCCGACGGCAAAACAGCTCTCAGCCCAAGTATATAATCCCTTGTTACCCCATATTTAACAGCCCTTGGACCTCCAGCACATTCACCAACATTCCCGCCTATGGTGCAAACGGAAGAACTGGCTGGGTCAGGAGGATAAAAAAGACCTCCTGCTTCCACTTTCCTATGTATATCTGAAACAATAACCCCAGGCTCAACCCTTGCAATAAAATTTTCTTCATCAATTTCAATAATCCTGTTCAGGCGGCTGGTTACCAAAACCACTCCACCAGTGACAGGCACAGCTCCTCCTGTCATACCGGATCCACTGCCCCTGGGAATAATATGAAATTTTCTTTTGGATGCCAGTTTAAAGATTCTGGCCACCTGGTCTTCTGTTTCAGGAAAAATAACAGCATCAGGGAGAAAAGACTGACCCGTGGCATCATAGGAATGACAAAGCAATTCCTCTTTTTGGGCGGTTACATATTTTTTTTGGACTATTTTTTCAAGGTCTTTGTAAATGGATGCAGACAGGCCCATTTATTAAAATTTACCGGTTTCGATTTTTTTAGAGATATAATTAATCTGCTCACACAAAACCCCTTTTTGCCTGAGTTCTTTTTCAATGGTATTCACAGAATATATTGCCGTAGCATGATATTTTTTAAAACTTGAACCAATTGTTTTGATGGGTTGGTCAGTATATTTCCTTGCAAGGAACATGGCCACCTGTCTTGGTTTTACAATCCTGTGTTTCCTGGATTTGGACATGATATCCTTCTCAGATATGGAAAATTCTTTGCACACAAGTTTTTTAATCAATTCTATGTTGATTCGTTTCCTGTTTTTTGTAATATTGTTCAAAACGCTTCTGGCTAACTCAATATCAAGATTACGTCCCATGAGCTGCCCTTTGGCCACAACACCGAACAGCCCACTTTCCAGCTGACGGACATCGTCGCATAATTCCTGGGCAATATATTCGGTTACTTTCATGGGGATCTTACATCCAAGGTTTACTGATTTCTTTTTCAGTATATTCACACGGGTTTTGTAATCAGGAGCCTCAATCTCTGTAACCAGCCCCATGCCCAGACGAGACCTGAGCTGAGCATCAAGCTTGGGAATTTCATCGGGCAGATCACACCCTGAAAAAATAATTTTTTTATCCGTATCCAACAGATAATCCAGGGTAATGGCAAGCTCTTTCTGGGTGGCAATTTTTCCGGAAAGAAAATGGATATCTTCCAGAATCAGTACATCACATTTTTTTCGATATTTTTCCTTAAACTGATCAATGGTATTATTTTTCAAGGAAAATATCATTTCATTGGTAAAGTCCTCGGCCGTCACATAAAATACCCTGCTTGATTTTTTGCTGGCAATTATATGATGACCAACTGCCTGGGACAGATGACTTTTTCCAAGTCCGGTTTTGCCAAGGAGATATAGCATTCCAGATCCATTTGTTTTCCCCTGGGCAAGGGAAAGGGAAGCTGAGTAGGCAAAATTGGAATTATCGCCCACAACAAAATCATCAAAGGTAAACCCCTTTTTCAACATCCTGCCTCTGTTTAAGCTGATATCAAGCCCTGGAAGGGTAGCCTGTCTGGGTTTTTTATGCATTTGCCTGGCTGGGACTGCAGGATATGAACTGCCGTAATAATCTTCCTTCTGTTCTTTACCTTTTCCCCGTACTTTTGCTTTTTTCTTCCCTTCTGCCTGAAACTTAATATTGACTGATTTACCAATCTTCAAAAATTCCTTTTCAAATATATCCAGATAATTCTCTTTTAGCCGCCTGACAAAAAACTCATTTGGAGTTGAAAACATTATATTATGGCTATCATATTCAAGAAGCTCAACCGGATCTATCCACATTCGATAACTATGCTCAGGTATTGATCTTTTGATTTGTGATTTAACCTCTTCCCAAAATAACTGCATTTGTTTCAAAAAAATCTTTCCTTCCAAAGTAAACTTGATGTTCAAGCTTGGTATTCAAGCCCGGCACAATGTGATTCATAGAACAAAATTTATCGACTAACATTAATAGAGCGGACAAAAAAAATTATACTTTTTTCTATTCGAATATGAATTTCGGGTCAACTCGAATAGCAAGTGTTATGAAAAGATTAGATTACGATCTGGCATATATTTTTAATTCATTGATTTTAATGGATTTATTTTGTGAAACAAAAACTTTCCTTTAAATTACAACCACTTCTACAACTATCTATTTTTCAAGGAAATTTTTATAATTTCAATTTCTCCATGATATGTCAAAAAATATTTTTTCTCCAATTACCTCCTGTTTACTCTCTTTTATTCTGAATTAAATAAAAATCACCAATATTTTTCAAACCCGAATTTATCAATGGTTTCACAATTTCATATTCAATTTTATTTACACTTTCCATTTCAAATAGTATATTTATACTTTATGCAATAACCCTTTTAACTTTAGTGATGAACATATGAAACCAATCCTGAACCGCCCTGTTATAGCCATTACCATGGGAGACCCTGCCGGTATAGGCCCTGAGATTCTTGTCAAGGCCTTGAATAACCCAGAGATTCATGCATTGTGCAAACCTATTGTCATTGGTGATGCAAATATTCTTCAAAAGGCCATGAAATTATTATCCGCACCCCTGAAAATTCTCCCTGTGGATCTCCCAACACTTCGTCTTGAGAAAAAAAAGACCAGCTCTGGAATGACTATTCCAGACACCAATCTTCCAATGCCCGGTATTCCAATAATTAATGTATCAAACCTAACGGAAAATGTAACCAGGCAGACATCCCCGACCTATGATACGGGAAAAGCAATGGAGAACTATATTATCACAGGCGTGGACCTGGCCATAAACAACAAAATAGATGCCGTGGTCACCTGCCCAATCACCAAAACCGGGCTCAAGATTGCAGGCTCAAAGTTCCATGGTCACACAGAACTTATTGCCCAGCAGACAGGCACCCGTAAATTTGCCATGATGCTTGCCGGTAAAAGGCTTAAAGTAGTTCTGGTCAGTATCCACATACCAATCTCCATGGTGGCCCAGAGCCTGACCATTGAAAATATCAGTCAAACCATAAGTTTAACCCGGCATTCCCTTGAAAAAAGATTTGGCATCCTATCCCCGAAACTTGCAGTGGCAGGTTTGAACCCCCATGCAGGGGAAGAGTCCATGTTCGGCCAGGAAGAGGAGCTGATAATAACCCCTGCTGTTCTCCTTGCCCGAAAACAGGGGATAAATATTGATGGCCCCCTTCCACCGGATACTGTATTTTACCACGCAATAAACGGAAGATATGATGCTGTAATCTGCATGTACCATGACCAGGGACTGATTCCTTTTAAACTGGTTCATTTTAAAAACGGAGTCAACACAACCCTTGGCCTTCCCATCATCAGGACTTCAGTGGACCATGGTACAGCCTATGATATTGCATGGCAGGGTGTTGCAGACTCTACAAGTCTTGAGGAAGCTATCAAGATGGCAGCTCTCCAGGCAAATTATCAAGCAGAAAGCCTGGCAGATAAATAAATGGATCTTGATAAAATTGTCATACTTGGGGCAAGAGAACATAACCTTAAAAATATTGACGTTGAAATTCCAAGAAACAGTCTGACTATTATTACCGGGCTATCAGGTTCCGGCAAATCAACCCTTGCCTTTGATACCCTTTATGCAGAAGGTCAGCGCAGATATGTTGAGTCTCTTTCCACCTATGCAAGACAATTTTTAGGTCAGATGGACAAACCTGACGTGGATGCCATCCTGGGCCTGTCCCCTGCTATTTCAATAGAACAGAAGACTGCAAGCCATAATCCCAGGTCCACTGTGGGAACTGTGACAGAAATCTATGATTATCTGCGTCTTCTTTTCGCAAGGATAGGCTGTTCCCACTGCTATCAATGCGGAAAACACATTTCTTCCATGTCCCTAGATCAGATTGCTGACAGGATCATGGCACCTTTGGAAAAATCTTCAGAAAAATCCCCAAAAGGATCTCTCCCAAAATCAAAAATTATTATCCTGGCCCCCCTGGTGACTGCCCAGAAAGGCAGCCATGAAAAATTATTGACCAGAATAAAAAAAGAGGGGTTTGCCAGGGTAAGGATGAACAATGAAATTTTTCCTATTGAGGACCTGCCAGCCCTTGATAAGAATAAAAAGCATACAATTGATGTGGTGGTGGACCGCCTGATACTTAAACCTGGCATTGAAAAACGCCTGACAGATTCCCTTGAGATGGCCCTTGCCCTGTCAGAAGGTTTAGTCACTATTCTTAATCCCGAGGATGCCACAGAAAACCTGTTCAGTGAGAAAGCCTCATGCCTGTCCTGTGGAATCAGTTATCCTGAATTTACTCCTGCCAGTTTTTCCTTTAACTCCCCCCAGGGGGCCTGCCCCCATTGTGATGGTTTGGGTACAACCACGGACTTTGATCCCAATATGATAGTGCCGGATAAAAATATTTCACTTCGCCAGGGCGCTGTTCTCCCCTGGGAAAACAAAGACTCTGTCCAGTTCATGGAATTTTTAGATGCTCTTGTTACCTATTATAAGGAAGATATTTATAAACCTTTTAAAAATTTGTCAGCTAAATTTCAAAAAACTATTTTGCATGGATCAAAGAAAGAGCTTATTCCCTTTTATGTGGAACGGGCTGGAAAAAAGATAACCTATAAAAAAACCTTTGAGGGGGTAATTCCCAACCTTAAACGCAGGTTTCTTGAGACTGATTCTATTTCTGTCCGGGAAGAAATCAAAAAATATATGAGTTTCAAATCCTGTTCAAAATGCAAAGGTACAAGACTGAATAAAGCTGCTTCATGGGTAATGGTTGGTGGAAAAAGAATCTGGGAAGTCACTGGCCTTTCAATCCAGGAATCAAGACAATTTATTTCAAACCTGACTCTTGAAGGAAAAGATGAAATTATCGCAGACAGCATTATCAGGGAACTTACACAGCGACTGAAATTTTTACAGGATGTTGGGCTTGAATACCTGACCCTGGATAGGTCTGCTGCAACATTATCCGGAGGGGAAAGCCAGAGGATACGTCTGGCAACCCAGATCGGATCCAAACTAACAGGGATACTCTATGTGCTGGATGAACCCAGTATCGGTCTCCACCAGAGGGATAATGCAAGACTGCTCAACACTTTGATGGATTTAAAGAATCTTGGAAATACAGTCCTTGTGGTTGAACATGATGAAGAGACTATCCTTGCTTCAGATCATATTATTGATATAGGGCCTGGTGCCGGCATCAACGGGGGGGAAGTAATTTTTTCAGGCCCTCCTGAAAAACTGATTACCAGTAAAAAATCATTAACAGGTCAATATCTTTCAGGACAAAAACAAATAAGAACACCGGATCAAAGAAGAAAAGGCAATGGCAATTCCCTGAGCATCCTTGGGGCTTCCTCCAATAACCTGAAAAAAATTGATATATCTTTTCCCCTGGCCTGCTTTACCTGTGTAACAGGCGTATCTGGTTCTGGCAAATCCACATTGGTGCTTTCCACCCTTTACCAGGCCCTTGCCAACCAGATCAATGGATCCAGAAAACCTGTGGGCAGCCACAAAGAAATCAAGGGCATTGAACACCTTGATAAAGTTGTACACATTGACCAATCCCCCATTGGCAGGACCCCGAGATCAAATCCCGGTACATATACCCAGGTATTAAACCATGTCAGAGAATTGTTTGCCAAGACAAAAGAAGCCAAGGCCAGGGGATATAAACCAGGCCGTTTCAGCTTTAATATCAAGGGAGGGAGATGTGAAGCCTGTTCCGGTGATGGAATCGTTAAAATTGAAATGCATTTTCTGCCGGATGTATATGTAGCCTGTGATATCTGCAAAGGAAAGCGCTATAACAGGGAAACACTGGACATCAAATACAAGGGAAAAAATATTGCCGATGTTCTGGATATGACCATTAACCAGTCTGTCCGATTTTTTGAAAAAATATCTGCCATTCACAACACCCTTGCCACCCTAGTTGAAGTGGGACTGGGCTATATCAAGCTGGGTCAGTCAGCCACCACCCTTTCCGGCGGAGAAGCCCAGCGGATAAAACTTGCCAGGGAGTTGTCAAAGCGGAACACAGGTAAAACCATTTATATTCTGGACGAGCCCACCACAGGCCTTCATTCAGATGATATTAACAAACTATTATCCGTACTGGATAAATTGGTAAAGGCAAGTAATACAGTAATAGTAATTGAGCACAACCTGGATGTGATTAAATGTGCAGATCATATAATTGACCTGGGTCCTGAAGGTGGAGACAAGGGGGGAAACATTGTTGCCCAGGGCACACCTGAGCAGGTTGCAAATAATAAATTATCCTATACTGGTTATTATCTTGGCAAAATCCTGAATCAGTCTGATTCCAAAAGGCATATGTCAGTATCACAGGGGCAGGCACCATCCACCTCATAGGCATAGGCAATCCTTGAAGCTTTTTCAAACAGGGTACCTGATATGCTGGAAAAGTGTTCAGCCATGTCCATTTTTAGAATACTTTCTTTTAATGGAATGGCATCAAGTCCCTGTCCTAACACCTTACCGGTGAGTCCGTTGATAATCTCTGCATCCTCCCCGTTGGTAGTAACAACAAAAGGAATCTGATAAGGGTGAATGATTCTGGAAAGGGCCAGGTTGGAAAGTCTTCGTGTCACCAGGGAACCCGGAGCAAATTTAACCATCATACAGGCCCGGTCATGCTCCATAATAAGAAAATCTATCAGTATCCTGGCCAACCTTTTATCCGTCCTGATGGGTATGGCCTGATTTTGCAGAATCTGATTCTTTGCATATCCCAAATTGTGAACCAGATGTTTAGCAAGCTTTTGGCGATATCTTTCATCAAGGGTATCAATTCGTTTTTCTCCACTTATAAAATCTTTAATTTCACCTAGAACAAGATGATGGGAATTTTTTTCCATTATATTACCCGATACATTTACAATTTTATTTTATATTCCTACAATCATACCTTAAATTTAATACCGATATCATTATTTTCAATACCGTTGTTTCCACCAAAACGCAAAAAGCCCTGACCATGGGAACCACGATCAGGGCTTTGCAAGAATAACCTGGCGGCGTTCTACTCTCCCACACAGTCTCCCATGCAGTACCATCGACGCTAAAGACCAAAACATATAATCAGGCCTTCCGTGTTCGAGATGGGTACGGGTGTGTCCTCTTTGCCATTGCCACCAGATTAAATCGGTTGGACCCGGAACTTTATGCTGTAATTTGTTAT
>JAOZST010000245.1:0-4496 GCA_029939535.1 Desulfobacteraceae bacterium
CCTCTTCCACCAGGTCTGGAACCTGGGCCGCACCCACGGCAACAATAAAAAGATCCAGTTTCTCTTTTAAAGCACCAAGACTTGGCAGACATTTGATGCCCTCCATCTCATCCATGCCATCCTTGAAGACAAGAATATCATTCCTGGCAAACCCCTCGGCCAGAATATTATCCAGGATAATACGCCCGAAATTCTTCCTGGCGGCAGAAACTCCTATAATACCTATTGTTTTGGGGTGGAGCAGATTATCAATCTTTGCCACCGGACGTTTCACAGGCAGTTTGGATGCGTGGCCGAACCTACACATTCCGTCCAGGGGCACCATGAGATAATCTGTAAAAGCAAAGGGATTAATCTCCAGTTCTTCTATGACAAAGGGTGTCTCCACATTGGTCAGGGAATAATAATTTCCAATGCGGATAAAGGATTCAAAACATTCAATGAGCTGCTCGTCAGTGACTATGCGGCGCTGGCCCCTTGTCAGTCCTGCCAGTTTGCGGTAGGAAATGGTCTGTTTAAACAGCTGAAAAAAAGACTGGCCGTCATTCATCTCGGTGGAGGCTGCCACAATGGCCTGGCCTTTTCTGAACCGCCTGGCATAGAGTTCTGTATCTGTTCCTCCAAGCCCGGCACTGAGAATACTTCCAAACTCCCGGGTATGGCGCAGCCCCACAATGAGTTCATTGCCAAAGGCATGGGAATCCGGGGGCATGAACTGGACCTGGAGCACTCCCTGCACATCTCTGCTGACAGCAGCTGTCAGGGCATCTCCGGTCAGGCCTTTATAATGGGAGGGTGCTCCGTCCGGATGCTGTTGAATCCATGCAGTGTATTTTTCCGGCACCTCATAAAACATGCGCCGTACAGCGGACCTGATCTGGTTGGGATCCTTTTTCACAATCCTCACACCCCCCACCTCTGTCTTGTGAATAATTGTTGGGGACACGATTTTTAACACAGCTTTTTCCCCGGGCAGGGCAGTCAGCTCTTCATCGGAAGATCTTGCCCCCCTGGGGATAAAACTGCTCTTGGGTGGGGTTTCTGAACCGGAACGGGCCAAAAGGGAATAAACTTCATACTCATATAAAAAGTTACGTCCTTCCTGGTCAGCATTATAAAATATATCTGTAATATGGCTAAAATCAATTGGAACGTCCACATGTTCCTCCGTTTTGTATTTCATTTCAAAATGTTATTTTACCCCATGATTGGTTCTTTTTCACCAGATGGGGATTTCAAAAAATAGCTCAGCCTCACGGCAAGGGCTGTCAAACAGGCACACAACCAGAAGCCAACGCTGAAACTGCCGGTGACATCGGCCAGAAACCCTGCCAGAGCCGGGCCAACAATCTGGCCAGCCCCGAAAAACAGGGTAATAAACCCCAGGGCTTTAACAGCCTGATCCGGTCCCATGTAATCCCCTACTGCAGCAGTCATTATGGTGGGGACACCCCAGACAATCAGTCCGAAAATTATGACGGATGCATAGAGAAACAAATTTGGCAGAGGGGCGGCCGTCAAGATATAGGCAAGGGTGGACAGGAGATAGACAACCATCATTCCGGTCCTGCGCCCTATTTTGTCAGATAACCCTCCAAACAGGGGGCCTGAAAAAATGCTAAGCCCTCCAACCACTGCCCAGAAGATACCGGCAGCCCCCTGGCCGAATCCGTATTCATTTACCAGCGCAGTCACGCCGGTGAAAACAATGATCCAGCCATAATGAAGTTGACTAAAGTTCTTTGAATTGTCTGATGCTTTCATATTTTTCCTTCGTAATTCCATGGGCACTGGTGATTCCATGGAGTAAATACATGGAGTAGATACATGGAGACAAATTAATTCTATAAAACCGGAATTACATCAAGCAGGAATTATAGGGAAAACATCATCTTTATATTGAGATTTTTGATAAAATTCAAGGAAAAGCCTTGAATTTAAACCTTTTTCCCAGGATACTCGGACCTGGCAAAGTTATAAACACAGGAATAATCATCGGAGAATTTTTTGATGTTACTTAAACACAGGTTTCCAATCCTTATAATTGTTTTTTTTATACTGACAGTCGGCAACCCTGTCCATGCTGTTGCCAGGCAACATACGATTACCGGCAGGACCATGGGCACATTTTACAGTATAAAATTTATTTCAAATAAAAATCAATCTTCCTCCATCTGGAAGCAGAAAGTGGATATTCGGCTCAAAGAAGTCAATTCCAGGCTTTCCATGTACAACCCCAAAAGTGAAATTTCTTTATTTAACAACTATCCAGCCAACCATGCCTTTGGACTTTCCAATGATTTTTATCAGGTGCTCTTACAATGCGTAAATCTGTACAAAATAACGGACAATGCCTGGGACGGGACTGTGAAACCCTTGGTGGACCTATGGGGTTTTGGCACAAGAGACAAATCTGATACTTTGCCGACATCTATGGAAATTAAAAAAGCCCTTGGCAAAACCGGATTTCACAAACTGGAATTAAAAAATCAAAAGCTTTTAAAAAAAGAACCTGATATTACCCTGGACCTTGGCTCCATTGCCAAGGGATACGGGGTGGATGCCATTGCAAAACTTTTTTCCACAGGGGGCGTTAAAAATTTCCTGGTGGAAATCGGTGGAGAACTTGTGGGGTCCGGTAAAAACAAAAAAAAACAACCCTGGAAGGTTGGCATCAGCCAGCCTGAAAAAAACGGACTGAACCAGAACTTATACAAAATCATCTCTCTAAAGAACATGGCCATTGCCACCAGCGGCAATTATAGAAATTTTTTCGAAAAAGACGGCCGCACCTTTTCCCACATCATCAATCCCAAAACAGGATTTCCAGTTGAAAACCAGGTGGTCAGCGCCTCGGTTATTGCTGAAAACTGCACCATTGCCGACGGTCTTGCCACGGCATTAATGGTCATGGATATCCAAAAGGGAATTGATCTTATCAACAGCCTCGAAAATATTGAATGCCTTATAATTAAACAACGGGACAATGAATTCATACCCTTCAGGTCCCATGGATTTAGAAACTTTGAAGAAAAAAAGAGATCAGGTCCGCTGCAATAATTATTTATGTCTTGATTTCATCTATAGGGAATATTTGTTTTCCGTGTCGAATCGTCAGAATTGAAATTTGTTTTACTTCAATACAATAAATAATTCGGTAATTACCATAAATAAGTTCTCTGAATTGGTCATCTGCAATTTCCGGCACAATACGGCCAAGTTGTGGGGAGGATTTAAGCCGGTCTACTTTTGAAAACACCTTATTGATCCATCGTTTAGCTGCGGATGGTTGATCTCGAGCAATGTATTCAGCTATTTCAGATGCTCTATCCACAGCAAGTGGTGACCATATAATTTTCATTTTTAAATTCGCTGAAGCAACATGTTTTTTGCCTCTTTATGGTCAATTGCTTTGCCTTTAGCCAACTGGCTTAATGAAGATTGAACATCGGAAAGGAGTTCTATTTTTTCTTGCATAGATTCAAATTCCTGAACATCAATAAGGACAGCAGAGCTCTTGCCTCTCTGGGTAATAATCAAAGGTCTTTTAGTTTCACGAATTTGTTTAATATAATTTGTCATCCCTTTTCTGACTTCCGATAGTGGCTTTATATCTTGAGCGAATCTTAATTTTTGCATTTTTAACCCCGCAATTTGTTTTTGTACATTATAACGTACAATTAATGATACGTACAAGGTTAATATTTTTGTTCAGCCATGTTGATTTCTTCTCCATTCAGGAGTATGAAAAGAATCTTGTTCATCTTTCCCCTGGCAGGAAAAGATATTATTTTGAAAATAGAAAACTGAAACCTGGCAACACTGAAAATTGGAACTGATGCTGAGACCCTGGTCTGCTGCTAAAAAGAAACATGAAAAGATCCCTGACTCTTATTCTTATACTGACACTGCTGCTGTTATCTGTTTTTCAACTGCCCTGTTCTGCTGAACCCAATTTTACTGAATTTTACAAGGTTGTGAGAGTGGTGGACGGCGATACAATAATAATTGACTATAATGGAAAAAAAGAAAGGATTCGGCTGTTACATGTGGATACCCCGGAATCGGTTCATCCCAAAAAATCTCTAAACACAAAAATGGGAAAAAAGGCTTCAGACTACACAAAAAAAAGCTTAACTGGAAAATCAATCTCTTTAGAGTTTGAGGGCAAAAAAAGGGGTAGGTACGGAAGACTCCTGGCCTATGTGTTCCTTGATAAAAACAATTTTAACCTTGAACTTGTCCAGAAAGGCTGGTCCCCCTATTATACCAAATATGGAAAAAGCAGCTTCTACCATGCCCGATTTTCTGCGGCCCAGACCCGGGCCCGGAACAATGGACTCAATATATGGGCTGACCCCTGACTTGGAGAATGGAAAAAAAGGGGCCCGTTAAGCTGCTGCACCCATATTTCAATCACTTGAATGATCCAGCTATCAATTAATGTCAATGGAATGAACTTAGTGCGCTATCGCGAAGGCTTTTAGCCATTAGCT
>JAOZST010000246.1:0-4491 GCA_029939535.1 Desulfobacteraceae bacterium
TTTTAGCTGACAGCTTACAGCTAATGACTAAAAGCCCGCGCTCTAGCGCGTTAAATTTAAGGATTGTAAAGCCTTTGTGATTTTGTTATTTTGCCCGAAATGAAATTTAAGTATCTATGTCCAATGGATCAAGGAGAACAATGATGAAAAGAGCAATGATGAAAAGAACACTGATATTATTAGTTTTTGTTTTGGTATTACCCTTTGGCATGTCAGCATCTGCAGAAGAAAAAAAACAGATCAATATCCAGGAAACAAAGGATTTTAACAGGCAGATTTCCTATGCCCTGGGATATGATATATTCAGGAATGTAAATAAGCATATGGAACTGGACCTGGAATCCTTTATAAAAGGGGTGACTGATAACCATAAGGGGAAGCCTGATATGGAAGAGGATAAGCTTCGCCAGATGCTCATGGCCTATCAACGCATTGCCCGGGAAAAACAGATGGAAACAAATAAATTAATATCTGAAAAAAACAGGATTGACGGGGCGAAATTCCTTGAGGGGAACAAACTGAAAGAAGGTGTAATTACCAGGTCTTCTGGTTTGCAGTATAAGATTCTGGAACCAGGGGAAGGCCCCTTGCCAGGACCTGATGATACAGTGGAATGCCATTACAAAGGCAGTCTTCTGGATGGGACTGTATTTGATTCATCCTTTCGTCGGGGAAAACCAGCTGTATTCCAGGTGGGCGGCGTTATCCAGGGATGGGTCGAGGCATTGCAGCTCATGCCTGTGGGATCTCGGTGGGAGCTATACGTCCCTGCAGACCTGGCCTATGGAGACCAGGGTGCAGGCGACGTGATAACTCCGGGTCAAACCCTTTTGTTTGAAGTGGAACTTTTAGGGATCATTAAATGAAATAATCCGGGGGTATAATACTACCCTTTTGGGATTTTAATTGGGATAATTCCAGTTTCTGGGCTGCCAGGATTTCAAACAATCTCTGGGGAATCCTTTCATCTTTTGCATAGGCTGCTTCCTGAAGCTCGATGCGTTTAACAATATTGTCCACATAGAGACTAAATTGTTTTTCATAAAGGGATTGGGGATATTCCTTGTCAAGGATATCTATAAATAATTGTTTAAGGTCGTTATATCTTGGCAAATTGCCGATGGGTGTGGCCAGATATGAAATTTCATTGTGGGCATATCTTTCAAGCCAGGAGAGCCAGACTTTGACATCTTTTTTTTCTCCTAAAAGTTTGTTGGAGTCACCACCCCTGGCTTTGTGGGTAAGAAAATAGTTAAGCCCTGCCATTATGGGTATGTTTTTTTTCAGGATAGCTTTATTACCAAAAAACTTAAACTGGGCATCCATATAATCACCCAGGGCTCCTGGAATAAAAGGGGCATTGGCCCAGGGAGATCTTTTTACACCCGAGGCACCCACTTCAGTGGCAGTGGCAGCCGATACAATACAGGCACCTATGACGACTCCGCTATCAGTGTCCCTGGCAACCCAGACCGGTGGCATGGTATCGGCATCTCTGCCGCTATAGGTAAAGACCCGGGTAAGAACTCCTTCAGGATTTTCCGCCTCAATTGAATATTTTTCAAGGGAACTGGATTTCAGGGTACACCTGGAATTTGGATGGGACAAAGGGATAGGATCACCCTTGGCATCAATTTTTCCTTCCTGCCATTCTCCCTGGAAATTAAATCCTTTTTTGGGGTGGGGTTCATTGTTGCCTATCCAGTGGGGAATCTTGTTCTCGTCCACAAGTACATTGGACCAGATAACTTCACATCCGGGTTCCCTGAGAACCTTCATGAGCATGGGATCTCCTTCCCAGTTTACATCTTCAACGATCCCGAAAATTCCGTTTTCAGGGTTGATTGACCTGATACTTCCGTCCCGGGCAATCCACATCTGGGCGAGATCATCCCCCACAAAGACATTACCAGCCATGGCTGTCGTGGTCTTGCCGCACCCGCTGGGAGCGGCACCGGCAAACCAGGTAACCCGGTCACCAGGACCCTGCATACCAGTAATAAACATATGCTCGGACAACTCTTTCCCTGTGTTTTTGTAAACAGCCTTATCCACTGCAAACCTGTGATTCCCTTTTTTCAACAGCAGGGTGTTACCAGCATAGGTGCATTTATAACTATAGGTGGTTTGAAACTCTCTGTCCATGAAGACCCTGGCATCGGGCAGGTCTTCCGGTCTGTTCATGCCTTCGGAATGAATATTGGTGAAAAAATAACCATGGCTGGCTACCTCATCGGAAAACGCATCATAGGCGTTCCTGTAAAGCAGTTCTGCACTGTGGCTCACATAGGTGGAACTGGTTATTTCCAGGGCGGGATTGGAAACTGGTGCCCCCACAGGACCCCGCATATAAAAGCCCACAATCATGGTCATGCCTTTCATGATACCTTCCATGTTAGACTGAATGTCCCGGAGGGCATTTTGTCTGTCCATTCTGTTGGCAAGGGAACTGATTTTCTCTTCTGGATTGACAATGTAAAAAGTCCTGTCTATTATCCTGCCCTGTTCTTCTGCCAGGTCAAAGTGGATGGTATGGTTTTCCATGGCAAGGGATTGTTCTTCTTTCTTTTCAAGGGCCAGATTTTTAATAAAATCCTGGTCTTCAGGTGTGCCTGTATTGATAAAAACCATGTCCGGGTTACACAGCACAATGGCATTTGCAATGCGAATCAATATGTCTGGGTTTTTAATTTTTGTTATCCGGGGCAGATGTTCTTTGTTTATTTTCTGTTTGAAAATTCCCAGGGCATCAGAGGAGGAGTCAATTTTTCCAATGGTGTTCAAAATATCCATTTTAGTATCCATAATTAATAGATTGAAAGGTTTATTTAAAAATGATTGCAAAAAGACTAGTTTTATTTCTAACATTTACTGTATAAAAATCAAACGATATCTTTACATATTTAAAAAAACCTTTTCCTTTGGTATAGATGGTTGGTAGAAAAACGGGAAAAATTCAAAAAAGGGAAATGGAACAACGCCATGAAATCGAAAATATTTGCAGATCTGCACAATCATACCACTGCCTCTGACGGCGATTTTCCACCGGAAAAATTGGTAAAAACAGCAAAGGAGCTTGGGATAAAGGCCCTGGGCATATCTGACCATGATACCCTGGATGGGCTCCAGGCAGCCATTGCAGCAGGTGATAACAATAAAATCCAAGTGGTTCCAGGGGTGGAGGTTTCCATCCGATTTAAGCGGTCCTATTTTACAGGAACCCTTCATCTTCTCTGTTATTTTTCCCAGGAAAGGCTGGCCCATGAAACCTTTGTCAGGAAGTTTGAATCTGTCCTGACCAAAGGCAGGGGGGAGAATCTTGTAAGGGACCGGGTTAAGCAGATCAACCTGCACTTCGGGCCTGAAGGTGATTCCCCATTGTTGAAAAGAGATCTTGTTTTTCAGGATATCGCCGATTATAGTACCAATGCCACCCGGCGGCATTTTGCATTGGCGCTGGCAGAAAAACTGGACATTAAAGACAAAGAGGTCATTACTGGGATTATCGGGAATAAAAGCCCGGCTTACCTGCCTTCAGGCATTGGCCTTGACCAGGTTTCTACCCTGATCCAGAAGCTGAAACTCACGGCTGTCCTGGCCCATCCTGCAGCGGGATCATTTCCCGGGAAAGGGCATTATAAAGAGGTTCTGCCCCCCATTGAAGTGGTTGAAAAAATATTGCCTGAATTTATTGATGCAGGGTTACAGGGAATTGAGGTCTATTACCCGGGCCACACAGAGGAACACAGACAGGTCCTTTTGTCCTGGGCTGAGATCCATGGTCTTTTTGTAACCGGTGGATCAGATTGTCATGATGCAGTTGAACGTCCACCCGGTGTCAGCGGTATATCAGAATCAGAATTTAAGATATTTAAGGAAGCAATATCATGAGACGAGGGGAAAATATGGAAAAGACCGGGGTGATTAAAGCATCCATTAGCCGGATGACAGGGAAAAAATCCGATTGATCCAACCTCAAGTATTTGTGTAGGCCATCACGCTTGCGTTATCAGCGGATGGCTTATTCCTACTTTTTTTCACAACCCTACCATATTATACTACAGCGTCAATGTTCGGTTGGATTTTGTAACTGCCTTAAAATACAGCTAATCTACCCTCCAAACGGGTCCTCACTGTACCATTATTTCCAATAAAACAGTTACCAAGATTTTGTAACCTATTGATTTTAAATAATTCGGGCTTACCGTTTGGTTTAGTTTTTGATATAATTATGATAATTTTAAAAATTTAATCATAATTGTATCAAAGGTGACCCATGCTTACAAAATCCGAGTCATTAAAATCATTGCAAAAAATCTTTTTAAAACAACAGGTCGTGAACATGAGTGCACTATCCAAAATTCTTCAAACAAAATCTCGAATGAGTATTTTTCGGCGTTTGAAAGAAATTTCCACGTTCTCATTCAGGTCAAGCTCTCTGGGGGCAATGATCTGCTTGCAAGCAAAAGCCAGCAGTTGCCGGGTAATGTC
>JAOZST010000247.1:0-4478 GCA_029939535.1 Desulfobacteraceae bacterium
ATCCATTGTTCGCTATCCAGAGTTTGTAATTTCATTGAGTCGTTTAATCAGAACTTCAATATCCAGGGGTTTTGAAAAATAATAATCTTTTTCAATGATGTCCTCATCAGATTTATTAATGGTACCATGGCCGGTTACAAAGATAAATTTTAAGTCAGGGTCCAGGGCACTTAGCTTTCTTTTTAATTCAAGGCCACTAATGCCGGGCATCTTAATGTCCAGCACAGCAACGTCATATGAAGTGCTGGTGATTTTTTTAATGGCCTCATCCCCGCTCAAAACAGCATCTGCGGAAATCCCCCTCATTGCCAGCCTTTTTGCCAGCATATCGATAAATTTTTCTTCGTCATCAACGAGAATGATTTTCATGCTAACTTTCCTTCCTGAATTTTGATGGGCAAGGTAATTGTAAAACAAGTCCCGACACCTTCAGTACTTTGAACGGAGATATTCCCACCCAGTTTTTTTACCAGCCCGTAGGTGATGGAAAGACCAAGTCCGGTTCCCATCCGGTCATGTTTTGTGCTGAAGAACGGTTCATGGATTTTTTTTAGATTTTCTTCAGGAATGCCGCATCCGGTATCCTCAATTACAAGCTGAATAGTTTTGGTGTCAATTTGAGAGCCGATAATATCCAGGCAGCACCCTTCATCAACAGCTTGAAAAGCATTGTTGATAAGGTTCACAAGGATTTGTTGAAGTTTGCCGCTATCAGTTTCCATATCTGGAATCGTATCAGGGATAGACACTGTCACATTGATCCCCCTGTATTCCGCCTCTTTTTTATGAAAGCTCAGTACATCGGAGACTATTTTTTGCAGGCGGATTTTTTTAATTTTAATATCAAATTGTCTGACAAATCCGAGAAGCTGCTGGGTTATAGTTCCACACCGGTCCACCGCATCAAGAATGGAATCTATATTGTCAACTATTTCGACATCATTTCTCGGCTCATCCTTGAAACTGTAAAGGTCCTTGAGATAACCTGCTGTTTGATTGATAACAGCCAAGGGGTTGTTAATCTCATGGGCAACACCAGCCGCAAGCTGGCCTATGGAAGCTAACTGCTGGCTTTGCTCCATCTGCATCATGGTTTCTGCTTTTGCCATTTCCAAGTGATAGAGTTTGTTTATCATAAATGTGGATGCAAAGGAAATGACAATAATAATGAGAACAATACTGATACCCATGGCCCAATTGATCTTACGATATAATTCAACCCAGGTCTTCATTCTGCCGGATTTTTTCTTCTGTACCATTAGAATAAAAGGGGTCTCCACCATGTCCGTTGATATAAATGAATGACCTAAAATGACCGGGATTCCCTGAAAAGATTTCATGTTCACTTTTGTATTGGTTGGGTAGGTAGAAATTTCTAAATTTGTCTGTTTAAATACATCTCCATAATTAGTCGAAGGTGTTTGCAGGGCGCCATTATGATTGATAAGAAAGATATCGGTATAGTCATTGGTTTTATATGAGTTCAGGGTCTTCATTAAGCGCTCCGTATCCAGTGTGGCCCTTAATATGAAAATCGATTTATCCGGCTTGATGGATTTGACAGCAATGATAATATGGGGCACATCTCTATATCCGGTAAATACTTCACTGATAAAATATTTTTTTTTAAGGCTGTGTAAAAACCAGGGCTGGCATTTGTAATTTTTCCCTTCAAGCTTAAACTGGCCTGCATATGAAACCATGCTGCCATCTTCATCAATCACGCTTAAATCAGACAGGCCGCCAAATCCAAGCTTTAAATTTTTTAAAATTTCAGCCAGTTTATCATTGTCTGTTAATTTCGTATATCCCATTTCATTGACTGTGAATATCAGAGCATCCATTCTCTCTTTCATGAAAAAGGCGATGGACCTTTTTGCATTGGATGTTAAACGTTCTGCGCTGAGGATGGCTTCAGTGTTTGCTGATTTTTGAATCAGTTGATGGTGTATGAATGTTTGAATACAGAGTGGAGACAAAGCTGTCACAGCTAAAATAAAGATACTCATGGTCCAGAGATACCAATAATCGGTAAAGGTATAAAAGGAATCCAAATGAACATTTTGTTTGTGGTTGTGAAACTCCGGCCAAATGCTTTTCATGAACCCTTGAATCCTTTTTAACATTCAGTTGGCTCCCTGCTCTTTGATTTGCTTGATGATTGTAATGATCTCATCTATTTGGGGCGGTTTATGCATAAACATGTAAGCTCCGAGTTTTTCACATTCTTTCCGATCCTGTTCTGTTCCATGTCCGGTCAGAATAACAACCGGGATGGATGGATCAATTTTTTTTATCTCGGTTAATACTTTTGTGCCGTACAGGTCTGGCAATTGAAGATCAAGCAGAATAAGGTCAAGGGGATCACGGTTCTCCTTAATCCATTGAAGTGCAGACCTGCCATCATAACAAACCCTGGAAGTGCACCCCCGCAGCTCAATCCGTTTGGCTAACATGACGGCAAATTTTTTTTCATCATCTATAATTAATATGTCGATTTGTTTCATAATGAATTATTTTTTTATTGACTGTTTAAAAATTATACTTTATAGAGTCAATAATATCAAGCTTAGTTTCATTTGTAAACAGTAAATTAGGAGACTGATTAAATGTTGAACACTTTTATAAATTCTGTAAATCGACGGCTTGTGACTATAGTGGTCCTTGTATTAAGCTGTCCTGCGGCTGCATTTGCTGCGGAACAAGCCCTCCTGGGCGGTGGTGATAAACCATGGTGGTATTGGCCGATCATTTTATTTATTTTTTGTTTTGGCCTTGGTATACTGGCTGTGATGGCCGGTGTTGGTGGAGGAGTTCTTTATGTTCCCCTTGTCAGCGGGTTTTTTCCATTCCACATTGACTTTGTCAGGGGTGTGGGCCTGATGGTTGCCCTTGCCGGGGCTCTGGCTGCAGGTCCTGGGCTGCTTCGCCGGAATCTTGCAAACCTTCGGCTTGCATTGCCGGTTGCCTTGATTGCTTCAACTTTTTCCATTGTCGGTGCCATGCTGGGCTTATATCTGTCCGCATTAAACCCGGATATAATTCAGGTTTGCCTGGGGGCAACCATTGTGGGTATTGCCATGCTGCTTATTTTTTCAAAAAATACTGAAAAACCAGTGGTGACAAAACAGGATGCCATTGGAATGGCCCTGGGATTGGGCGGTGTCTATTGGGATGAGGGATCAAGGGAGAGCGTTGAATGGAAAACCCATAGAACTGCATTGGGATTTTTCATGTTTATTCTGATAGGACTTATTGCAGGGATGTTTGGACTGGGAGCAGGATGGGCAAATGTTCCCGTGCTGAATATCTTGATGGGCGCACCATTGAAAGTTTCAGTGGCCACAAGCAAATTTTTATTATCCATTACTGATACATCTGCGGCCTGGATATATATGAACCGGGGATGTGTCATCCCTTTGATCGGGGTCCCCTCCATTGTCGGCTTAATGCTGGGATCATTGTTAGGGGTGAAACTGCTTGCCATAGCCAAGCCCAAGATGATTCGTTATTTTGTTATTGTTGTCCTGTTGTTTGCAGGGCTTAAGGCCATGGACAAAGGTCTGGGCCTTGGAATACTGGGATGATTGGTTTATGATTATACATAAACATAATTTAGGAGTGAAATAATAATATGAATGCACAAGCAAATCTGGCATCAAGGCCTTCAAAAGAACAGGTTATTTATGCTAATATACTGGTCATAGGTGTATGGATTGGTCTCGCGGTATTGTTTCTAACGTATTTTATTTACCTTTCAGGACTCATGCCTTCCCATGTGGATATGTCTTTGGTTACAAATAACTGGGATAAAGGCGTGAACGAATATCTGGAGATTACCCATTCACCCCATGGATGGGGGTGGTTATCCTTATTGGGTAAAGGCGATTTTTTAAATTACCTGGGGTTTGCATTCCTTGCCCTGATGACCATTGTCTGCTATCTGGTGCTGGTAAAAGGGTATATTTCAAAAAAAGACTGGATCTATGCCGGCATCGCCCTTGCGGAAATCATAGTTTTGTCAATTGCGGCTTCTGGAATGCTGGGAAGCGGGGGGCATTAGGGTTCATGAAGTTATTGGAAGAACATTTTTACGCATACTTTAGGACAAGACAATTGAAAAGGTGACTTATGAAAAAAGATAAAGTAACGATATTGCTGGTGGATGACAATGAAAAATTTCTTGCATCCATGGCCCAGAGAGCAAGTCTGAGAGACTATCTTGTTTTAACAGCAACCAATGGGGAACAGGCCCTGGAGATTGCTTCTAAACAAACCATTCATGTTGCCGTTGTCGATCAGCAGATGCCGGGAATGGAAGGGTTGGTAGTCATTACAAAATTAAAGAAGATTGCACCGGATATTAAAACCCTGCTGTTGACAGGCCATGGGGATGAAAAACTTAAAGAGGCCACCAGGGCGCTTAACTCTGCATATTTTGACAAAGAAGATATTTCCGGTTTCTGGGATTTTCTGGC
>JAOZST010000076.1:0-2242 GCA_029939535.1 Desulfobacteraceae bacterium
AAGGTTTTCTGATTCTCTTACCAAAATAACACGAAAATCAGAGATAAGAATCTAATGACTAAATGCTAAATGCAAATTCCCATACTATGGACTTATCTTACCGGGACTTATTCTATCTTGCTCCCTTTGAGCGGATCAGTTTTTTTATTTCGTCCAGACTTTCAAAGCACTCCTCCATGCCATATCGCATCAATGCAGTGCCTTTATGGAAATCATCCCAGTTATGATCCTTTACATTGGGATACAGCACTATATCTGAATTCTTTGCAAAATCTCCCGTGGCCCTGCCATGGACAATGCTGATGGTCTGGGAAAGAATTCCCTTGATCCCCGGAGCCTTTGTTTCCTCTCTTCTCCCCCCAATTCTGGGTTCAATGCACACGGCAATAACCATATCCGCACCCTTTCTTAAAAGGACATCCACAGGAACAGGATTTAAAAGTCCTCCGTCCACCATCCATCTGCCCCTGTAGTTGTAAGGAGCAAATATTGCAGGAATAGAGATGCTTGATCGAATGGCATCTGTAAGATTACCGGTTTCAAATACAATTTCTTCACCCTTTAAAATGTCCACACCAACAATATAGGCTGGAATCATTAAATCCAGAAAATCAGCATCCTTCACAGCCCTGCGGACAAGCTTTGCTGCTTTCCCGCCCTTTAAAAGTCCCTGTACCGGGAATGTATAATCAAATATTTTTCTTTTGGCTGCACGCTTGTTGGGAAAAAGATCAATGGTATTTTTTTTTACTTCCTCCACAGAGGCGGTTGCAGCATATATACCACCCACAAGGGCCCCCATACTGGAACCTGAAATCATGTCAATATGGATATTGGCTGCCTCCAGAACCCGTAACACTCCCAGATGGGCCCATCCCCTGGCTGCACCGGCACCCAGGGCAATGCCCAGCCTGATCCCGGCGATCTCCCTTGCCACAGCCCTGGCACCCCTTACAGGGAAACATTTCTGCGTATCAATCCTGTCATTAAAGGCATCATCACACCTGTCAACCCATATATTTGGGGTTTCAGAAAGATTCAGCAATTTCTTCATCTCCTGCCTGGGAACGCCTTTTTGCCCACATAAATGACTCACCCCGGCCCTGATCCTTCCCATAAAGGCACTGGCACCGCAGATCTGTTCCAGTTCATCCAGCCTTTTCCTGACCTGATCAAGCTTTTCAGGGGTATTGTTCATGAGCACCAGGGTCCGGTCACAAAGCCTGACAAACAGGCTTTCCATGGGTGTGATATAATGGGAAAGATTAACAAAGATAATGTCGAAATTCCGTTGAAGCTCCTCCATCATCACGGGCAATACCTCGGACAGCCTGTCTGAAAACCCTGTTGTCAATTGAAGCACGGTAAAACCAGATTCATGGGTAAACCAGTGTATATCCCTGGTGTTGTAGCTGTTCTCCGGCAGCAAAGTAAAAAGGCCTGGATCAGGACAGACAATTGGCGTCAAACCATATTTTTCCATAATTCTTTCAGGTTCAAGCAGGGGTTCTATGACCAGGACCCGCTTTTCTGATTCATCTGAAATGTGAAAGGAAACCGTGTAAAGAAAATGGGAGCTCCCCAAATCCGGTCCTGTTGCAGAAACTGCATAAAAAACAGGTATGTCTTTTTTTCCGGATTGTTTTTTCCCCTCCACCACCATTTGCCTGGCATAGTAACGGCTTAAATACAGGCCAATACTTTTGTTGTTTTTAAGCAATAATTCAAAATTTTTTCTGGTAAGGCAATATACAGTAGTGTCCAGGGATACCCGGACAGTGGCATTTCTCATCTTATCTGAAAGAAGTGAAATTTCACCGAAAAAATCACCTCTTTTCAGATCTGTGACATAGACATCCCTGTCTCCCATCTTCTTGAATATGGACACAATCCCGGACCTGATAACATACATGGAATCACCGGGGCTGCCCTGGCGGCATATAATATCATCTTTTCTATGGGTTTCCCTTGTAAAAAGATCCGCTATTTTATTGATTTGTTCCGAAGGAACAGATGAAAAAAGGGGTACTTTTATAAGGAATTCAACAAGATCCTGTAGATCTTTTTCCATAATTGCAGATCCTTTATATCTATCCTGGTATATTGAACTGACATAGAATAGTGTATATTTCTTTTTTTAAGATAAAAAAATCCTACAATATATGGCAATGCAATGCAAATTAAATTATGTGAACTTTTTCAAAATATTGCACATTTGATCAATGAATGATATGCTAAAAAT
>JAOZST010000076.1:2342-3511 GCA_029939535.1 Desulfobacteraceae bacterium
AAAAATATCATGACACTGCCTGCCAATATGACACCGGATATGATCATTGTTTTTGGATTTTTGATCTTTGTCACCCTGCTGTTTGTATTTGAAATTGTCCGCGTGGACATGGTGGGACTGCTCATGATCGTATTGCTTCCCCTGTCAGGGATAATTACCCCCCAGGAGGCCATCAGCGGGCTCAGTTCCAATGCCGTGGTGTCCATCATTGCCGTAATCATCATCGGCCATGGCCTGGACAAAACAGGGGTTATGAATGTTTTTGCCAAAAATATCGTTAAATTTTCAGGGCAAAGCCAGGTTAGAATGATGACTCTGGTGTCCGGCACAGTTGCAGTTATTTCCAGTTTCATGCAGAACATCGGAGCAGCAGCCCTGTTCCTTCCAGCCACCAAGCGCATGTGCAAACAGCTTAACGTGCCTGTTTCCAGGGTACTCATCCCCATGGGATACTGTGCTGTCATTGGCGGATGTATCACCCTGGTAGGTTCCAGTCCCCTGATCCTGCTCAACGACCTCATTGCTTCCTGGTGGTCCCACAACCCTTCCATTGTTGGAGATCAGCCATTTGAGGCATTTTCCCTATTCAGTGTGGCTCCCATCGGTATTGCCCTGGTAATCTCCGCCATTCTGTATTTTGTACTTTTCGGTAAATTTGTACTGCCCAAGGTGGATACTGAAACCGATTCCTGCAGTCTGCTGAACCATGATCTGGAATGTACCTATGGAGGAGAAGTCAGCAAGGTGTTTGAACTGCGGGTACCAGACGATTTTTATACCAGAAGGCTTGAAGAGTTGAAGCTGCGTCCCCTCTATCATTCTACCGTGGTCTGCATCTGCAAACACCAGGGCAGATACCGGGTGACTGTACCTGGCAGGGCAGATGTTGTCGAGCCCAATGATACTGTAGGTATTGTCAGCAACCAGGAACACGCTGAAAAACTGGCAAAGGAAATAGGATGGAAACTCTGCGATGAACTGGACCAGCTGAACGGTGTATTGTCTGCAGATGAATCCGGAATTACAGAGGCCATTGTAACCCCCCGGTCCGAACTGGTGGGCAAGACCTTTCATGAATACCAGTTCAGAAAAAACCTCCAGGTCAATCCCCTGGCCCTGTACCGACGGGGAAAAGTGATCCTGGAGGATATCTCAGAAATTAAAATCCA
>JAOZST010000076.1:3611-16253 GCA_029939535.1 Desulfobacteraceae bacterium
AAAATCCAATTATCCATTTCTCTGCTGACAGGTGCTGTAGGTATGATTCTAACCAAGGTTTTATCCCTGGATGAGGCCTATCGCAGTGTGGACTGGATGACGGTGTTTCTGCTGGCAGGATTGATCCCCCTGGGCCTTGCCTTTGATGAGACAGGGGCAGCATCCTATCTTGCTTCCTCCCTTGCCGGACTCATGGAAGGTGGATTGACACCCATAACCCTGTTCCTGCTCATTGGATTTTTAACCTCTTTCTTCACCCTGGTCACCTCCAATATCGGGGCCACGGTGCTCATGATTCCCCTGGCCATGAACATGGCGGTCCAATGCAGTGCTGATCCCAGAATGGTGGCCCTGCTGGTGGCAGTGGCAGCCTCAAATACTTTTGTACTGCCAACCCACCAGGTCAATGCCCTGATCATGCGGCCCGGAGGATACAAAGTAAAGGATTACGTCAGAGCCGGCAGCGGCATGACAATTCTCTATATTGCCGTGGTCATGATGATCATGTATTTCTTCTATGGAATCACTGCATAAATTCCAGGACCTTACTTTACTATCTATGATTCCTCAATACAAAATGGGTCTTCTCATTAAACTGGGGATAACCAGCCAATGTTGAGATTAATGGATGACCAAAATCAATATTCCCTCGCCTCACAATGCATTCCTTAATATTAAACAGGGGATAAACAATTGCATCATGCAGGATTCTGATCTGGGTCTGTTCCCAGAGAGTTACCTGCATTTTGGGATCAATATTGTTCAGTGCATCATCAATAAGCCTGTCAACCTTGCTATAATGGGAAAAATTTGTTTGGGGTTTCCTTCCTGTACTCACGATGGAATCAGAATGAAAAAAATCCCTTAGAAAGATGTCAGCATTTGGACGGAAGGCACAATACAACACCAGTGCATTCTCATCTTTACGGATGCGTTTGTGCATTTTTGAATGAGAAATAATATTAAGATTGATCCGTATATCCACCTTTTCCAATTGTTCTTTTAAAATTTTATAGGTCTTGCGGTAAAGCCGTTTTTCAGAGGTCACAAGATCCAGGGTAAATCCATTTTCATATCCGGCACTGGCCAGTAATTGCCTGGCCTTTTCCAAATCCTTATTCTTATACAGCCCCAGTTTTTTAACCTTTGCATTTGATAGACCACCCAATAAAACTTCCTGGGATATGGGGGCATATACCGGGGTTACAAGGCGGTTGCTGCTGCCTGCCAGAAACAATTCCCTGTCCAGGGCAAGGGTAATGGCCTGCCTGACCCGGATATCATCCAGGGGTTTATGAATAGTATTAAAATGCAGCAACACGGTGAGCCCTGGTCCAAACACATTCACAATGGTATTGGGTTCCTTTTCCATATCCTCAATCCAGCCTGGATCACCCACCCCGTATATCACATCCATTTTACCGGATTTATAGACGGTCTGCCTTTTTTTATTATCCGGGATAAAATGAACCTCCACCTGATCAAGCATTGGTTTACCCCGAAAATAATTTTCATTGGCGGTTAAGACCAGTTTTTCTCCGGGAATATAGTGACTGAACATAAAGGGACCGGTTCCCACGGGATGTTGCCTGTGATTTTCATAACCTGCCGCCTCAATTGCGCGTTTGCTCAAAATCAAGCCACCCTCTCTATTGGCTATGCGGGGCAGAAAGAAAAGGGGGGAAATTGGTTTTTCAACGATAATTTTTACGGTGTAAGTATCCACAGGTTCAAAATACATGCCCGCATAGCTACCTGAAAATGCACTTTTCTCAGGATCTGCTGCTTTTTTAAGGGAGTAAACCACATCTTCTGAAGTCAGTTCATGGGCATCTGTGTACGGCCCTTTATGAAAAAGAACTCCTTTCCGCAATTTAATGGTCCAGATCTGCTTCCCACCCCGGATTACAAATTCGGGAATTTCCCTGGCAATATCAGGTTCCAATTGGGATGAATCCCCGGGAACATACCGCACAAGTCCGTTAAACACCATATCTGCAAAGGTATGATCCTGGGAGCCCTTGGCATAATCCGGATCAAAATTTCCAATTTCTGAAGTATGGATGGCAAAACGCAGAACGTCTTTATCCATAGTTTTAAGGGAGGAATACCCTGCATATATATTAATTGGGAATATGGTGATAAAAACATAGAAAATAAAAATTGATAACAGTCTATAATATTTCATTAATTCCCCCTTTCCATTAATAGATACACAGTCATAGGTGATTGAAAAGGGGAATGCAATAGGTTTTTCAGGAAAAAAAAATGTACTTCAATTGTAAACTTACTTTTTTTTAAGTGCCCTCAGATTAAGAATTGACCCTGTGCCTCTCTTTGATAGGTTTGACATTCTGACTGAAATTCTTTAATATATTTTTGTATCTTAATAGTTGAAGGCTATATCCATGACTGAATATCTAACTGTAAAACCATCACAAATTCATTTATTTAAAACCATTCCCTTTTATTTTCAATCAAAGGACAAGGATTTTGTCCTTTATAAAAAAGGTGGTGACAGCCTGGGCCATGATCGGGCAAACAACACCAGACACCCTCCATTGTTTATCCTGGGAAAAGATAAAGACCAGGCATTAAAAGAGTTGACAACTGCCTTAAACAGAAACCTTGCCCAAGAAATTGATTCCGGTGGATTTGTGCAGGTAAAAGATATCCTTTGCCAGATTGTTCACGAAGCATTGGTTCCCAACCAGGAGAAGGCCATGGAATCGTTGCCGGAAACCATTGAAATCCTGTTGGGAAAAGTCAATCAGGACCATGGGATCATGGAATACCTGATTCAGATAGCAGGTAATTCATCCCGGATAGTGGAACATACCATCAATGTGGCAGCTCTTACCCTTCAATATTGTTTTTCTCATAAGATGTCCCAGGCTGAAACATCACGCCTGGCACTTTGCGCCATGCTCCATGATGTGGGAAGTTCACAAGTTAAAAAAAAACTGATAGAAACAGATAAGCGGCTTACAGATAAAGAGTTTAAGGCCTTTACCCAACATACTGTGAAGGGCTATGATATAATAATATCCAACACAAATTTTGATATATCCATTGCAACAGTCGCCCTTGAGCACCATGAGCGCCTGGATGGGAGCGGCTATCCCAACGGAGTCAAAGAGATATCAATGGACAGCCAGCTCATGGGCATGATAGACAGCTACGAACCCCTGACCTACCGGAACAAGATATTCAGAAAGGCAACAAAACCCTTTGGTTCGCTGCAGATCATTAAAAATGATGTGCTGAAGGAAAAATTTTCCAAGGAGGTTTTTAAAAAGTTTGCTTCCTGTCTGGTTAAATAACAGAACAGGTTACCTATTTTTTATATGGTTCTGGGTGATATCTTTTACTTTAAAGGGGTATGCATTCTTTTCCCGATCCTGAAAAAAATCAACCAGGGTCTGCCGGATCACCTCAAAAGCGATTTCATCCCAGGGAATTTCCTTTTCCCGGAACAGTTGCACTTCCATGCTTTCACTGGTGGGACCAAATTCCCCGGTCAGGACTTGAGCTCGGAACATCAAATAAACCTGGTCTACAAATACAATATTAAAAAGTCGATAGGGATCTATAACCAAAACTTCTGCTTTTGTCTCCTCAAGGGTTTCCCTGGCAGCCCCATCCTGGACCGATTCATTGGTTTCAAGATACCCGGCCGGAAGGGTCCACTTCCCTTTTCGGGGTTCAATATTCCGTTTGCACATCAGAATTTTTTCCCTGGAAACCGGTATACACCCCACCACCATTTTTGGATTTTCATAGTGCACATGGGCGCATTGAGTACAAACAGACCTTGTGTGGTCATCATCAATTGGAATTTTTGTCTCCATGGGAGCGCCACAAAGACAACAAAAATTTATCTCCATTCCATACCTTTTTTTCAGGAGTTATCATCAATATAACCCATACAGGAAATTGATGGTTCCGGCAACCCATAATCAAATGTTCCATGCTCTAAATGCTGCCGGGGTTTCTATAACTCTAAAATTTCAGTTTTTGACTTAATCCTGATAATATCATCGGCGGGGTAATTTTGGTAGGCCTGGTTTACTGGTTTATATATATCAGAAAACCAAGAGTACATCCTTTCTCAAATGAATAAGAATAGAAAATCCTGATGATCTATCTTTCATTGCCAGCTTACCTCTAAACTATTTTCATATTCTCAATCCCAGTTTCCGGCTTACCTGGAAAATATTCATCCATTTGGGGAAAACCTGACAAATCCTTTCCAATGGCAGCATTTAAAAAAGAGTTAAGCCACCAGAAAACATCTTTGCTTTTAACATTTTCCCGGAGATTGCGCATTCGCTGGGTTCTCTCATCCAAAGGCATGTTAAATGCCCTGTAAATCGCATTGGCCATTCCTTCAATGTCATGGGGGTTTACCAAAATGGCATCCTGGTGAAACTGCTGGGCAGCACCGGCAAATTCGCTGAGGATTAAAACCCCTTTTTCGTCAATATTACAGGCACAATACTCCTTAGCAATAAGATTCATACCATCCTTTACCGGTGTAATAAACGCAATTTCGCATGCCCTGTACAGGGATATAAGTTCATTCCTCTCAAGACTTCTAAACATATACAAGACAGGGAGCCAGTCATCTGTACCAAACATACCGTTAATCTCTCCCACAAGCTGTTCTATCTTAAGTTTCAGATCAGCATAGGCTGTTATTTCCCTGCGGCTTGGGACCACAAGCTGAATAAGATTTGCCTTTTTATGGAACTGGGGAAACCGTGTCAAAAACATTTCAAATGCTTTTAATTTCTCGGGTATGCCTTTGGTATAATCCAGGCGGTCAATACCCAATAATATCTTGGTATCAGGGGTATTTTTCCGCATCTCCTTTGATCTTCTATAAACATCACTGTCCCAGGCCTTAAGAAAAAACTCATTGAAATCAATGCTGATGGGGAAAACGCCGATCCGCAATACTCTATTGCCAATTTTGACTTCGCTTACTGCCTCTATCAACTCTGCTTTTTTAGGAATTTCCACCTCTTTAATAATGTTCCGGATACAGCGAATAAAATTTCGCTTATTTTGGATAGTATGGAACCCCAGAATATCGTATTCCAGCATGGCAGAAAGAATCTCAAAACGCCAAGGGCATCTGGAAAATATATCATAGGGTGGAAATGGGATATGCAGAAAAAATCCAATGGGATTTTTCATATTCATTTTGCGCAATTGAGCTCCCACAAGTATGAGTTGATAATCATGCACCCAGATAAAATCCAAATACGTTGCATTTTCATACACGGTTCTGGCAAATTTCTTATTCACCTTTTGATAACTTGCCCAATATTCAGCCAAAAAAATACATTTATCTGTAAAACAATGGAAAAGAGGCCATATAATTGAATTGGAAAAACCTTCATAATAATTCTTTAAATCATCAGAAGTAAGCATAACCGGTTTAACGCTGTATCCGTCCGCTGCAGACTGTATTATCTCCAGCATCCTGTCATCAATCTCTGTTTCCTGAACATAGCCAGGCCAGCCTATCCAGGTACCGTTTCTATTCTTCAGTACCGGTGCCATTGCTGTTACCAGCCCCCCGGCCCCTTTTCCCAATTCTATTTTTTTTCCATTTTCAGTCTTTTTTACAATAAGCGGTAGCCTGTTGGATATAATAATAATATTACTTTGTTTTTCCATTTTTCCCCCTTATCCCTTCCCGGGCGTATACAATTCAACTTAAAATATCCACCACAGCTAAATTACCAGGATATAACCGGATTATTTCATCCCTGATCATAATCGTAAAGGGTGCTGCCTTGCTGGTAAGGCTTTTAACCTTAACCTGGTCCTGGGTGATTTCCAGATCAAGCCAATGCTTTCTGTACCGGATATGAAAACTGATGCGATTTATGGATTTTGGCAGCAAAGGATTTAAAATAAGTATATCACTGCGTATTTCCAGACCTGCATATCCCCGTTGAAGAATGTCAATACATCCTGACATGGCAGCCAGGTGGATTCCTTCCCTGGTGCTTTTGGTATGGTCTTCAACCATATCAATCTCAATTGCCTTGCTGAATAATTCCCAGGAATGTTTTCTAGCCTGGCGTGCTTCAATCCAGGAATGAATGATCAATGCCAGGGATGACCCGTTTGTGGTCCGGCTTAGATAATAGCTGATATTTCTTACAATGGAATTCTTATCAAAAGAATAATCAAGGCGTTTAAACATCTTTCGCAGGTTCTCAGCACTGAAAAGATAAAAAAGCATTAAAACATCGGGCTGCTTGCTGAGTTTATAGTTGTTGGCGCTGTCACCTTCCTTTTCAAGAATCCTGTCCAGGCGCTGGATATTTCCATATTTCTTTTTATAGCCGTTCCAGTTAAATTCTTTTAAGTTCTCATATCCTTCAAACTGGCTGATAATTCCATTGCCATGGAATACAATTTTCATCCTTCTGCTCATTTTTTTCCATGTATCCAGTTCCTTTTCTTCTATCCCGAGTTTTTTGCGCAAACGTTCCCAATCCTGTTCAGGAAGAACATGCTGGAGGTTAAGGGCCTGATCCATAACAAACATGACCATTAAATTTGTATAGGCATTATTGTCCAGACCTGGTTTATCAGATCCGGGATAGGCGTCATGATATTCATCCGGCCCTATTACACCCTTGATTTCATATCTGTCAATTTTTGAATTATAAATTGCAATGCTTGCCCAGAACCGGGCAATTTCAATTGTTATTTCCCCACCGTAAAAGGATAAAAACTGTATGTCCTGGGTAATTTGAAAATATTGCGAAATATTATAAACAATGGCATTATTTACGTGGCGCTGGAGATGGGTATTGTCAGGAAGCCAGCGGCCAGATTCAGGATTGAGATGCATCTGCTGGGTCTCCTCCCTTCCATTGCTTCCGCTCTGCCATGGATACATGGCCCCTTTGCAGCCTGCTTCCCTGGCTGCAAGCCGTGCTTCTTTGAGCCTCCGATAACGGTACATGAGCAAAGTTCTTGTAATTCTGGGTGTCCTGTAATTTAAAAATGGGAAAATAATCATTTCATCCCAGAAAATATGACCTCTATAGCCTTCGCCATGCCAGCCCCGGGCTGGCATTCCCACATCTATGTCCAGAGAATGAACAGAAGAACTTTGCAATAAGTGAAAAATATGCAGTCGAATGATTTTCTGGGTATATTGTTCCAGATCACTATTGTCCAGTTCCAGCCTGACATCAAATTTGCGCCATAAAAGGTCCCAGGCAATTGCATGGGATTTTAATAAACCATCAAAGCTTTCAACATCGTCTGCAATGGTCTTTTCAGCTTCGGAAAGGCATTCATATATCCCGGTATCCCTGGAGGTATAAATACAGATCAGTTTTTCTATGGTTAGTGTATCTCCCCTGGCTGCATTGACCATAAAATTCCTGGCAACATATCCTCCTGGTTTATCCGCTGGAGAAGATGTAACCTGGGCAATTTCACTATTAAGAAAAATTTTGGTTCTTGCGCCCATGGCCATACCCAGACATGACCTGTTGGTGCGCATTTTTAAAACCATTCTTTTTTCATCAATATGTTTACTTTCAACCAGATCAAGGTGCTGATTACCCAGGTCCCTGTAACGTTCAACCCCCAGATTTGTCACTCTTCCATCCAGGGCGGAACTCACCTCTATTTCACCTTCCCAGTTCAATGGGGTAATAATGGTTTTCAGTCCGGCCCTGTGCATGAGCTCTCCATGGACAAATGAGTATTGGAGAACCAGTGTCTCCCTGTCCTTTTTATCCCTGAACCTGATGGTACGATTCAATACCCCCTTTTTCATATTCAGAGACTGGCTGTAAAAAAGAATTTTTACCTTTTCCAGCTGGAACCACTCCTCTCCAGGAATACGGAAATTCAGGCAAAGCCAGTTGGGGATATTTACCAGATCTTCATTTTCAACAACTCTGCCGGCAACCTTTGTTTTAAGGCGATTATACCCTCCGGCAAGATAGGTACCTGGATAATGCACATCATCTGCCCTGGCCTCAGGGGCGGCCCCCCTGGTGACAAAATAACCGTTTCCCAAGGCACACAAAGTCTCCCGCCGGCCTTCATCTTCAGGATCAAAACCCAGATATATCTGCTCCCAGCTGGTTTGTTCTTCCACGCCAACCTGGATTTCGCTCAGATCGCTCACTACGATTTCAGCGCCTTTCTGCTTAAGCTGTTCTGCCTGGTCTAAACGGTTAACACCGATAACCATTCCAAAACCACCTTTTTCCCCGGCCGCAACCCCGGAAAGAGCATCTTCCACAACTACACACCTGTCCACAGGGGCATCCAACCTTTTAGCTGCTTCAAGAAAAATGTCCGGCTCAGGCTTGCCTGCAAGGCCAAGGCTTTCAGATACAAGTCCGTCAACCCTGGTTTCAAATAGATCTTCAATGCCGGCAGCCACAAGGACTTGATGGCAGTTTTTACTTGAACTGACTATTGCTGTCTTTAATCCGTTTTTTCTAAATTGTTTAATAAGATCAATGGTGGATTCATAAACCTTTACACCCTCTTTTTTCAGCAGATCAGAAAAAATCTGATTTTTCCTATTGCCCAACCCGCATATGGTTTCCTCACCAGGCCCGTCATTTATAGAACCATGGGGGAGTTCAATACTTCGGGAAGTCAAAAAATCTTTAACACCTTTGTATCGCGGTTTTCCATCCACATGTTTTATATAGTCATCCTTAAGGTCAAAGGAGATATAATCGTTGGTGTCGCTTTTTTTCTTCAAGTATTCGTCAAAAAGCTTTTTCCAGGCACTTGCATGGGTTTCTGCTGTCCTGGTTACCACACCATCCAGATCAAACAGGACAGCATCATACAATTCCGGATTAATGACTTGTTTACTGGGTGCCATAATAAAAATCCCCGCCATCATTTTTATTAACAAAAAAAATTTTACAACATCATGTCAGAAAAGAGGGACAGCTTTTCAGAAACTGAAATAGGATCAATTCAAATGGAATTTTCACTGCTGTTATTAATTGTTGTAATTGTATAATAATACGAATTGAGTTCCATTGAAACAATTTTATAATTAAAACATCAAAAATCAATCGTTATTGCATGTTTAACTGATTCTTTTTAAGAATGAACACTATCTATCACCTGAAATCCAATAATCTACAATTTGATTTAGGCCCGATCTTTTTAAAAGAAGGTTGTCAGGCAATGCCTCAACAAAATTCCTTATTTCATCCCTGATTTTTCGATAACACAAGAGTTGGGTATCCTCATCAACACCCTGTTCAGCAAGTTTTCGGGCCATTTTGGGAGGGTCATCAAAACCCACATGGATTATTCTGCATTTCAAAGGAAAATAATATGGACAGGTCTCATGGGCATGCCCGCAGACGGTTATCACCACATCAAGATCCATGTCTTTAAACTCATTGATAAGTTTTGATCGATGAGCAGAGATATCAATACCCGCCTCTGCCATCACTTTTACAGCAAAGGGATTAAGTCCATGGGCCTCAATTCCTGCAGAAGACACCTCAATCCGATCATTTTTAAGTGCCCGGGTCCACCCTTCTGCCATCTGGCTTCTACAGGAATTTCCAGTACACAAAAATAATAATTTTAATTTTTCAATAGTCAAAAAATCTCCTGTTTTTTCCGCTCTAAAAGGAGCTTCTGCCTCTTTTTTCCCTGACAGATCCACTGGTGACATAGATGTGATTTCTTGTCAAGAATCCTTTTGCTGAAAATACCTTTTGCCGGCATCTGATTTGGTATACATTCCCTTTTTAAACTCGTTATAAAATTTATATATTGACAAGGTATCACTGTATCGTTATATACTATTATAACGATACATAAATCGAGGATTAAAATGAAACAATTTATAAAAGTCATGAAAGCACTTTCCGATCCCAACCGGGTCAAGATGATGAAAATACTCCAGTCACGCTCCCTATGCGTGTGCGAAATCAAAGAGACCCTTGGCATTGCCCAGTCCACAACCAGCAAACACCTAAAGCTCCTGGAAGATGCAGGGCTGGTCACAAGTTTCAAAGATGGTCTCTGGGTCAATTTTTCCCTGGCCGATGGCAGTGATTCACCCTATTCTGCTAATATGATTGGAAATTTAAAACACTGGCTGAATGATGAGATTGAGATCAAAAATCTGAACCTCATACTACCTGGTATCAACCGTGAAGCCATAGTTGGCAAAGTATAAAATACTTATCAATATTTGTATATAAATCGATAAGTGACCACATATAAGCAACCCGATCGCATATAGCAATGCTTGGAGAAGTTATGAAATTAAGATCAAGAATAGAAGCTCTGGCCGGAGAAAACACATCAAACATCCCTGTTTTTTTAAGTTTTCTCCTTGGTGCAACAGCAATCTATACCTGGTGGGTGGTATACGGTTTTTTGCCTGAATTATCCTCCTGGGCAACCTATAATCTTCTACCCATTGAAAAAGGCTCTCACCTGGGGGCTTCCCTGGAGTTCTTCCTGTATGACACCCCAAAGGTCCTGATGCTTCTATTCCTGGTGGTCTTTGGTGTCGGCATCATTCGAAGCTTTTTCACACCGGAAAAAACCCGGGCCTTTCTTTCCGGTAAAAGTGAATTTGCCGGCAATATCATGGCAGCGCTTCTGGGAATTATCACTCCCTTTTGCTCCTGCTCTGCCGTACCCCTGTTTATTGGATTTGTCACAGCTGGTGTTCCCCTTGGGGTAACCTTTTCATTCCTCATTGCAGCTCCCATGGTGAATGAAGTTGCCCTGGGCCTGCTCTATGGTCTTCTGGGATGGAAAGTTGCTGCAATTTATCTGGGAACCGGTCTTTTTATTGCAATTTTTGCAGGCTGGATCATTGGCCGCCTGAAGCTTGAACATCATATTGAAGACTGGGTGATCCAGACAAATGTTGCTGCCTTGTCAATGGAAGAAGAAAAATTAACCTGGAATGACCGGATAATATATGGATGGGATGCTGTTAAAGAAATCATCGGAAGGGTCTGGATATATGTTATTATTGGTATTGCCGTGGGTGCCGGGATCCATGGCTTTGTACCGGAAGGGGTTATGGCTTCCGTCATGGGTAAAGGATCATGGTGGTCAGTGCCATTTTCCATAACCATTGGAGTACCCATGTATTCCAATGCTGCCGGAATTATCCCGGTCGTAGAGGCTCTACTTGGAAAAGGAGCAGCCCTTGGAACGGTTCTGGCGTTCATGATGAGTGTAATAGCATTATCTCTGCCGGAAATGGTCATTTTAAGAAAAGTGCTCAAACCCAAACTCATCGCAGTCTTTATCACGGTTGTAGCAACCGGCATTCTTTTTGTCGGCTATTTATTTAATATGATAATTTAATAAATCTAAGGAGTCTATCATGGAAATAAAAGTTCTGGGACCTGGTTGTGCAAAATGTAATAAGACCGAAAAATTAATTCAGGAAGTCATTAAGGAAACAGGAGTGGAGGCCAATGTGGAAAAAGTGACCGATATGATGGTCATTGCATCCTATGGTGTGTTTGGTACTCCGTCCGTCATTATTGACAATGAGGTAAAATGTACTGGCAAAATTCCCAAAAAAAATGATATTACAGCATGGGTAAGCAAATAATCTGCTTATCCTGAATTTACGTTAAAAGGGATGAATTAAAGATGGGGCCCAGAATATTTCAACTGCAATTGTATAAAGCTGTCCGACAGATGATTTTTATACTGGTTTTGTCCATCATCTCGGGACTGGCTGTAAACTTGGTTCGTACAGACTCAATCCCTGTAATTGCCGACTGGTCAACAGAGAGCAGGCAGATATCTGACAGCAATAAATCACTTACCATACCAATTTCCCAGGCCAAAGAACTGTTCAAAAATGATTCAGCAATTTTCCTGGATGCAAGGGATGAAAATTCCTTTGACCAGGGCCATATAAAGGGGGCTAAAAACCTGCCCTGGCATGCTGTTGATGAGTATTTCATGAAAATTGCCAAAGAATTGCCAAAGGATGGACTGATCATAACATATTGTGATGGTGAAACCTGTAATTTGAGCCATGAATTATCCCTTTTTCTGAATGAAATGGGATTTAGCAATGTTAAAGTTCTTGTGAACGGCTGGACTATCTGGCAGGAAATGAATCTGCCGGTTGAAGGAAATTCAGTTAGATAGGAAACAAATAATACCAGAGAGGCACAATTGGTTAAAATTAATTTTAACAATAATATTCTTTATCATTCCATAAGGCTGGTTCTTGGTCTTGTTTTTATTTTTGCCAGTATGGACAAAATCATTCATCCCCTGGCATTTGCCCAGACTATTTTTAATTACCAGGTATTGACTGATGTATTGATCAATCCGGCAGCTTTGATACTGCCATGGCTTGAACTATTTATTGGAGGTTGTCTTTTGTTGAATCGATGGATGTCGGGTGCTGCATCCATTGTTGTCATATTAATGAGTATCTTTGTTGGAGTACTTTTTTTTAATCTTTCCAGGGGACTGGATATAAACTGCGGATGTTTTTCATCAAGCTCCGATGAAACCCCAATGAATGGCTTAACCCTGTTCAGGGATATTTCTTTTCTTATTCTGGCATCCTGTCTTTTATTTTTAAATTTTTATAAAAAAAAC
>JAOZST010000006.1:0-45211 GCA_029939535.1 Desulfobacteraceae bacterium
ATTAATGATAAAACCTATGAAATAAAAATCACAGACCGAAGCGGCCATGAAATAAAAAAGTCAGGGCTCTCTGCCGGAGAGAAAGAAGTCTTTGCCGTGTCGTTGCTCTGGGGACTTGCCCAGACAAGCCGATTATCTCTTCCCATCATTGTGGATACCCCTCTGTCCCGTTTGGACAGCACTCACAGAGACAATATTATCAATAACTACTTTCCCAATGCCGGTGATCAAGTAATTATCCTCTCTACGGATACGGAGATTGATAAGGACTATTATCGCGCACTGAAACCACACCTAAACGGTGCGGTAAATCTGGAGTTTAATCAGGGACAAGAATTAACAAGCGTAAAAATCGGTTATTTCTGGGAGATTTGAAAATGGCAGACCGTTTATATACAAGCAGTGAGGCCGATGAAATTTTAAGCGCCCTCAGATTTGAAACAAAACTGGAAAAAGCGGTCCTCGCCAGGATTGCCTTTGCACTGTCTTTGAAGAAAGATGGTCCGTCAGTTGCCCCCAGTTTAAAATTTACCGGCGGTGAAATGAAACGACCCACTTTTTTTGGCGATGATGAGAATTTTTTTCGGACATTGATTTCTTTTGTCTATCAAACGCCTGACATTCCAGAGGATAAACTTTATTCAAACAAATCTATTATAAAAAATCATATTGACAAAGGGAGCAAACATTTATCTGATTTGTTTATTGAATGCGGAAGAGACAGTGGAAAATTGATTTCTAAATTGACCAAACTTGTTGAATTCAGTGGTAGAAAAGAAATGAAGGGCAAAGGACTTGATATTTTTATCGGTAAAACCCTGCTCCAGAAGTCAGATTTTTTCATGGCGCTCAATAACACCAAAATTCATGCAAACTCACATCTTGCTATTATGGGCAAGCCTGGTGTGGGGAAAACACAATTTTTGCTCAAGATATTGACCGATATCAGGATTCAATCAAATTTTCAGGCCAATTTTATTTATTTTGATTATAAAGGCGATGTAGTTGATAATGAGGGATTTTTGAAAATTGCCAGGGTCCAACCCTTTCAATTGCTTCAAGGCGGGATCTCTTTGCCTATAAATCCGTTTGTTTTGCCCGCCTATGACGAACAAACCATAAATGTATCTGCCCGGGAAAAATCCGAAAGTTTTGCTTCCATTAATGCCAAGCTGGGAGTGGTTCAAAAAGGTGCATTTACAGAAGCAATTCGGGCAGCCTATGCAAAACGTCAGGATACACCTGCGCCCTATCCTGATTTCCAAGACATACTCGAAATCGCCACAGCCATGTATGAGGACGATAATAAGAAAGATGATAGCTTAATTGAAGTATTGAGGGATCTTGCAGACTTTGATCTATTTTGGAAACATGGGAATGAGAATCCGCCCATTGATCGTTTAACAAACCGTACGCTTTTAATCGACGTTCATGCAATGCCGGTTTTAAAAGAACTGGTGGCCTATCTTGTCATAGAACGAATTTACAAGGAAATGGCATCTTTGCCGGACAGCCCTGTGGAAGATGGTCACAGGACCATCAGAACTATTCTTGTGATAGATGAAGCGCATAATTATTTGAGTCAGAAAAATATGTTCCTGCAACGAATTATCCGAGAAGGCAGATCAAAAGGAATTGTGGTGTTTTTTGCCAGCCAGTCCCCCAATGATTACCAGCAAAAATTTTTTAATTTTCAAGAATTATTGGAGTTTACTTACATATTTCAATGTGAAGGCGTGTCAAACAGGTCTATTCAAGATATTTTGGGATGCAGCACGAAAACAGCCAAAGACCTCCAGACCGAAATCGCTCGCTTGGAACCTTGGCAAGTGATCAGCAGAAGTTCTGTAAAGACCGAAGAATTTACAAAATTTACAGCAGAAGCTTTTTATAAAAGTTATTAGCATTAAATAATCTTTAAATTTAAGGCTGACAAGATTAAAAATGATCCAATCGAATAGCCTCAAACAACGTATCGAATCCGTCATTATAGAGTTTGAAGAGATCATGAAAGATATTGATGGTGAAATTGATTCTTTAGATGTCTCGTCTTTTGCCCAACTAAAAGAAATTGAAAAAACAATTACGAGCATGAGAAATAAAGGTTTAAAAATCCCTGATGAATTGAGGCAATTAAAATTAAGTCTACTGACTGACTGTGACCATGCTGAGAATCTAAAGGTCTTAAAGAAATTTTTTATTGAAACAATTCAGAAAAAAATATTCTCTAAAGATGCAATAGAAAAGCCCAATATAATTAAAACGGTTAAAAAAAATACCCCAACCATAAAACGCTCCAAAAGATTTCCCCCAGACAACACCTTATGCCGATTCTCATTTAAGGGAAATGAATATAAAGGTCAAATCAAAAATGGACAATTCCTGGTAAATGGCTATGGGATTTTCAACTCCTTCTCAGCTGCTTCAGTTAAAATTTCTACCACTAGCCGAAATGGTTGGCATGACTGGGAATTAAGAATACCAGGATCAAATCAATGGCTATTGGCTGATATTTGGAGGAAGAAAAAAAAATTTAACATGCTTACGAAAAATTAATGAAGCAAAAGGTTAAATAGTGGTAAAATGCATTGATGATATTTCTGATTCATAGCCTGCACTGGATAATCTTGAACATGGTATTAATGCCAGGATACCCCCTGTGAATATTCTGATTTTTGTATTGATTAACTTTTAAAATGTTGCCCAAGGGATTTTTATCTGATAACCATTAAGTATTATCTTATTACTTGTTTTTTCATGTTGAGTCACTTTGTTGAGTTTGTAACCCTATGCAGGCCATAAACCAGTCCAAAAGCTTAAGGAGATAACTTGAAAATTCTTTCCATTGACGATGTTTCCCTGGCCTTTGGCGGTTTAAAGGTGCTATCTGATGTCTCATTTGATGTAAACCAGGGCGAAATATTTGCCATTATCGGACCCAATGGTGCAGGCAAGACATCCATATTGAACATTATCAGCGGGTTTTACCGTCCGGAAAAGGGGAAAGTTTTTTTCCAGGGAAAAGACCTCTCCCATGTGCATGCTGACAAGAGAGCTGCCATGGGAATGGGCAGGACATTCCAGAATATTGCCCTGTACCATGGAATGTCTGTGCTGGATAATATCAAACTGGGGGCCCACTCCCATTTGAAAACCGGTTTGCTATCAAGCCTCTGGTATTGGGGATCTGCCCACAAGGAAGAGATGGCCCTGCGGGGAAAAATCGAAAATGATATCATTGATTTTCTGGAGATTGAATCCATTCGAAAACAGCCGGTTTCAGCCCTTGCCTATGGCCTGCAGAAAAGGGTTGAGCTGGCCAGGGCCCTGGCCATGCGGCCTAGCCTTCTCTTGATGGACGAGCCGGTTGCCGGCATGAATGCCGAAGAGACCGAAGATATGGCCCGGTTTATCCTGGATATCAAGGAAGAGCACAATATCACCATTGTACTTATTGAGCATGACATGAAAATGATCATGGATATTTCAGACCGGGTTCTGGTGTTGAATTTTGGTGAGAAACTTACCCAGGGAAGCCCGGAAGAAGTGCAGAAACACCCGGAAGTCATCAAGGCATACCTGGGCCAGAAAAAGGCTGAAACAAAAAAAAATAATCAAAAGAAAGGATAAGAATGGATATATTCCTGCAGCTGGTTGTCAGTGGTTTTCTGGTGGGGGGAATTTATGCCCTAATTGCCCTTGGTTTTGTGCTTATCTATAAGGCCACCAATATAATCAATTTCGCCACAGGTGAATTCATGATGATTGGTGCCTATATCTTTTATTCTTTAATGGTATATTTAAAATTATCCCCTTTTATCGGGTTCCCCCTGGTTATTGTCTGTGCTGCCCTGCTGGGGGCCCTGGTGGAACGGCTGATTTTAAGGCATATGTTGGGACAGCCCAATATCAGTATTATAATGGTGACTATTGGGTTAAGTTCAATCCTCCTGGGCATCGCAGAAATCATATGGGGGTCCAGCTTTAGAAGTTTTCCTCCCCTTTTCCCCAGAAAACCCATTATCCTGGGAGAGGTAGTTCTGCGGTCCAACCTTTTCTATGGTTTTGTACTGGCATTGATAGTGGTGGTGGTTTTCATGCTCCTTTTCAAGTATGCAAAAGTAGGAGTGGCCATGCGGGCCACAGCCAATGACCAGATGGCTGCTTTTTCCATGGGGATCAATGTGAAAACCATGTTTACGATTTCCTGGGCTTTTGGGGCCATTGCCGCTTCCCTGGGGGGAATCATCATAGGCAATATCGGTGGAGTACAGCCAACCCTGGGACATATCGGCCTTAAAATATTTCCCATAGTGATATTGGGAGGACTTGATTCCATAATGGGTGCAGTCATTGGCGGATTTATCGTGGGTATTGTGGAAAACCTGGCAGGGGGATATCTGGATCCCTATTTTCACGGTGGTGTCAAGGACCTTGCTCCCTTTGTTGTTCTGATATTCATTCTCTTGATCAAACCCTATGGCCTTTTTGGAACAAAGGAGATCGAACGGCTTTAACAGGAGCAATTGCAATATGTATATTGGAAATTTTAAGGAAACCTATGCCTCAGACCAGGCAGTTTTTGTAAACGCCACCTCCCGCTTCTGGCTGGGAATTCTGTTTGTCCTTTTGTTTTTATTTCCCTTTGTGGCAGGGGATTATCTTTTGTTCATGGCTAACCTTTGCGGTATCACCATTATCGGGGCAGTGGGTTTGAATATTCTCACAGGGTTTGCAGGCCAGATCTCCCTGGGCCATGCTGCATTCATCGGAGTCGGCGGGTATACAGCTGCTATTTTATCTACCCGTTTTGATCTGCCCTTTCTTGTATGCCTTCCTTTGTCCGGTTTCATGGCCGCTTTTTTCGGTATCATTGTGGGCGGGCCTTCTCTGCGGCTGAAAGGACTGTATCTCTGCATTGCCACCCTGGCAGCCCAATTGATCCTTGAGTTTGTTTTTGTCCATTGGGAATCCATGACCGGGGGGATCCGGGGTATGAATATTTCTCCGCCAGATATTTTCGGATATGTTCTGGATAATGATTTTAAATTTTATTTTGTAACCCTTTTTATGGTTATTTTGTGTGTAACCGTTGCCAGAAATCTTTTTAGGACCCGGGTGGGAAGGGCTTTTATCGCCATCCGGGACAAGGATATCTCAGCTGAGCTCATGGGCATCAATCTTTTGCAGTACAAAACCTATGCCTTTGCCATCAGCTCTTTTATGGCAGGTATTTCAGGCTGCCTGTGGGTGAATTTTTTAAAAACCATAACTCCTGAGCATTTTCCCTTAATGGAAAGTGTCAGGTATCTGGCAATGATTATTGTGGGAGGAATGGAAGCATACTGGGGTCCATATTTGGTGCCATATTCATGACCATTATACCCGAGGCCATTAAAACCCTCCTTGGTCTGCTGGTCAACGTTTTTCCAACGGCCATGAGTTTTCTGTTTCCATTGCAGCAGGTCATCTTTGGATTGCTCATTGTGGCCTTTCTTGTGTTTGAACCCCATGGACTGGCTGAAATCTGGTACCGTATTAAAAACTATTTTCATCTATGGCCCTTTGAGCATTAGTTTGATGATTTTTTTGCCATGAAGGCCCGGGGTCCAAGGAAGAATTTATTCGGAAGAAGAACTTATTTCCTGGTCCATCTTCCCGGGGCTATAATAAACCTGAAACCCGTAAACCCGAAACCCTTAAAAGAGGAGTAATCATGAAAAAAAGTATTTTTTTAGCTTTGGCTTTATCAATGTGGTTATGCATGGGAGTGTCCTTTGCCGAAGAAGTGATCAAAGTGGGTGCTGGTCAGCCGATTACAGGGAGGTTTGCCTTTGCAGGCAAACATATCCACCAGGGTCTGATGGATTCCCTGGGTTATGCCAATGAACAGGGCGGTGCAGGTGGTAAGCAGTTTAAATATATTTATGAGGATACAGGATATGACCTCAAGCGGGCCATTGCCTCCTTTAAAAAAATAATGGCCCAGGAAAATCCCCCCATGATGTATGGGGAATCAACAGGGGTGGGCAAAGCAATGGCGCCGGAAATCAATTCCAGGTATCATGTACTCTATGGCTCCACCAGTTTTTCAGAAGAACTCAGTGACCGGGAGAAAAATCCCTATATTTTTGTGAGCGGGCCCACCTATGCCCAGCAGTTTGGAGTACTTCTGAAATATATTGCTGACCAGCCAAAGAAAAACAACAAAGCCCACAGGGTGGCGTTTTTCTACAGTGACACGGAATTTGGCCGTGATCCCATCCCCTTTGCCCGTAAACTGGCCAGGGAACTGGGCATTGAGGTGGTGGCTGAAGAGGTGACAAAGGTCGGGGCCGTGGACATTACAAGCCAGCTTCTGGACCTGAAGCGCAATAAGCCGGATTATTGTATTTTTCAGGGATATGTGGTTCCGCCCATCCCGGAAGTCATCCGGGGTGCAAAGGATTTTGGACTTGATATCACATTTATGGGTACATTCTGGGCCATGAGTAAAATGCTGCTGGACAAGCTGGGTCCTGATGCTGAAGGATATATGGGGGTGTCTCCCTATTCCTATTGGTACATGGATGATGTTCCCATGATCCAGGCCATGCATGCCTATTCCAAAAAACACCATCCAGATGTAACCTATCGCCCCAACTCCTATATGCAGGGCTGGTTCACTGGTATGGTTTATGTGAAATTGTCTAAAATGTGCCATGAAGCAGGACTGCCAATTACAGGTGAAAACCTAAAAAATATGCTTCCCAGGGTAAAGAACTGGGATACCGGCGGCCTTAACGGAGTGGTCAGCTTTGCCAGTTCAAATGCCACTGCAACGGGAAAGGTTTATAAGGCCCAGAATGGCAAATTTGTAGCAGTGTCCGACTGGATAAAACTGGATTAATCATTATAATTTTCCTGGGCTGGATATTGTCTGTCCAGTCCTTGGATAACCTGGTATGAAGCCAGCCCTGGAGCTGGTGCAAAAATATTTTAGGCAGGAGGACCTGGTGTCAGCCATTCTTAAAGTGAATAATTTAGAGGTGCTCTATAACAATATCATCCTGGTGCTGAAAGGGCTTTCCCTTGAAGTAAAACAAGGCAGTATTGTGGCCCTGCTGGGGTCCAATGGTGCTGGCAAGTCAACTACCCTCAAGGCAATCAGCGGATTTCTGCCCCTGGAGGACGGGGAGATAACCGACGGAACAATTGAATACCGGGGGGAATCTTTGTCCAGGCTTGCTCCCCACAAGATAGTGCAGAAAGGTGTTTTCCAGGTCATGGAGGGCCGCAGGGTTTTTGAAGACCTAACAGTGGAGGAAAATCTTATCTGCGGGGCATATACCCAGAAAAACCGGGCCCAGATCATACGGGATATGGACAAATGCTTTGAATATTTTCCCATTTTAAAAAAAAGATACAAGCGCCTGGCAGGATACCTCAGCGGCGGAGAACAGCAAATGCTGGTCATAAGCCGGGCTCTGCTGGCAACACCCACTTTGATGATGCTGGATGAGCCTTCCATGGGCCTTGCACCCATGCTGGTGGAAGAAATTTTTGAGATTATAAAAAAAATAAATGAAAAAGAGGGAGTGGCAATTCTGCTGGTGGAGCAGAATGCCCAGATGGCACTGGAAATGAGCCATTACGGATATATCATGGAAAACGGCAGGATTGTATTGGACGGGTCTGTGAACCTTTTGCTGGGGGACAGGGATGTCCAGGAGTTTTACCTTGGCATGGGCCATGGGGACAAAGATTCAAGCTACCGCAATGTAAAACATTACAAGCGGAGGAAAAGATGGCTGAGCTGACAAACAAAACCCTGCCCCGGGTATTTCTGGACAGGGTAGCTGAATGCGGTGATGAGGTGGCCCTGCGGGAAAAGGATTTTGGCATCTGGCAAAGCATTACCTGGAACCGGTTTCTTGCCCATGTAAAATATTTTGCCCTGGGGCTTGTGGAGCTGGGGTTTAAGCGGGGAGATCATCTTGCCATTATCAGTGAAAATTGCAAGGAATGGCTGTATGCAGACCTTGCCAGTATCAGCCTCGGGGGTGTAACCCTTGGGGTATATCCCACAAGCCCATATGCTGAAGTCAAATACGTGGTACACCATTCCGATTCAGTCATTGTCCTGTGCGAGGACCAGGAACAGACAGACAAAATCCTTGAGGTGATAGATGAACTGCCCATGTTGAAAAAAATCATTGTCAAAGACATGAAAGGGATGCGCAAATATTCAAATGAGATGATTATCTCATTCAGGGAAGTTGAAGATCTTGGCAGAAAAATAGAAGAGACAAAACCTGACCTTTTTATAGAAGAGGTGGAAAAAGGCCGGCCCGAAGATATATGTATCATGATTTACACCTCCGGCACCACTGGCCCGCCCAAGGGAGCCATGGTCAACCACAGGAATGTGGAGGCTGCTGCCTGGGCAGCTTCAGAGGCCATGGAAGTTACCCCAAAGGATACCATTGTCTCCTATCTGCCCCTTTGCCACGTGGCAGAGCAGATTTTCAGTCTGTACCTGCCTTTGTTCGTAGGGAACACGGTTAATTTTGCCGAGAGCATAGCCACGATCCAGAATGATTTAAGGGAAATTGCCCCCACCCTGTTTCTGGGTGTTCCAAGGATTTGGGAAAAGCTGCACAGTTCAATTACCATCAATATACAGGATTCCTCCAGATTAAAGCGATGGCTTTTTGACAGCTGCATGGCCATTGGCTACAGGGCCGCTAAAGAGCGCCTTGCCGGTAAAAAAATCAATGCAGGCCTGCAATTGTCCTGGTGGGGCGCCTACTGGCTGATGTTCAGAGCCTTGCAAAATTATGTTGGCCTTAGAAAATCCAGGCTCAGCCTGTCTGCCGCAGCCAAAGTCAGCCCGGAAGAACTGTTGTTTTTCCATGCCATTGGGGTCCCGGTAAAGGAAGGATACGGCATGACCGAGTGCACAGGGCTTTCCTTTATCCACATGGGAGATGATATCAAACTGGGTACAGTTGGAAAACCAGTCTCCTGTATTGAATATAAGCTGGCTCCTGACAAGGAACTTATGAAAAAAGGGCCCTCCATTTTCATGGGCTATTATAAAAATCCAGAGGCCACTGCCAAAACCATCATAGATGGATGGCTCATGACCGAGGATATTGCCACGGTGGATTCCGATGGCCATGTCTCCATTGTGGACCGGAAAAAGGATATTCTAATCACATCAGGGGGTAAAAACATAGCCCCCTCCCTTATTGAGAATGAACTCAAGGTAAGCCACTATATCAAGGAGGCCATTGTGCTTGGGGATTCTAGAAAATTCATATCTGCTCTGATCCAGATTGATTTTGAAAATGTGGGCAAATGGGCCAGCAATAAACAGATTTCCTATACCACCTTTAAATCCCTGTCCATGATGCAGGAAGTAAAGAATTTGATCCAGGAGGTTGTGGACACGGTAAATTCCAAATTTTCCAGGGTGGAAAATATTCGAAAATTTCTGCTCCTGACCAAGGAGCTGGATCATGATGATGATGAAATGACCGCAACCATGAAAGTCAGGAGGGCCACAATCTACAAAAAATTTGCCAGGGAAATTGATAAGATTTATGATGTCTGAGCCCCTATAAGAATTTTACCAATTTTTTATTCCTGGGGTTTGATATTTTTTTTATCCATTAGCCAGTCAATTATGGCATCGGGTTCAGGTTCTGATAGCGGATCAGGTGTATACCCAAGGCCCATGTTCCGGGGTGCAGAATTTCCGGGCTCAGGCACAGCCGCTGGGATCTCCTGGGTCAGGTTCTGTTCCATTGGTTTTGAATCGTGTGGTTTGGCATTGTGCAAGGATGTATCCGGTGTCAGGGTGTTGGCCTCTTTTGGTTGGTTTGCCCGGGAATTCATGTTAACTTGGGAATGGGTCTGCTGGGTTTCCATGGCAAAGGGTAAATATCCAATATAAAACAGATAGGCAATACCAAGGCAGAGGCAGCATGCCAATGCCAGCCCTGCCATTTTTTTATTTGGAAACCTTTGGTTTTTCTGATGTAAAGGTTTCTCTTGTGTCTGAATTTTTTCTTTTGGGATCACTTTTTTTTTAAATGGCAGGGCGGGCAGTTCAAGTCCTTTTATACCCTGTTTGAATGTTGGTACATCAATAATTTTCATGTCCTTTGAAAAAGCTGCCAGAAGAGCCTGGTCACAGGATATGTTGATAAGTCTGGGAATTCCCTTTGAGTATTTAAACACTTCATGGACAGCAGCCAGTAAAAAAATTTTACGGGTGGCACCGGCCATTTCAAGCCGTTTGTTTATATAAGTCCTGGTTTCTTCTTCATCCAGATGCTCAAGAAAGGCATGAACAATATTCCGGTTCTTCAGGGCTGGCTCCAGAGTTGTGCTCAGAATATCCTGGAATTCCAGCTGCCCCACAAGAATTACCGTTAAAACATGGTTGAGATTAAACCCGGACCATGTGGCAATCTCTTTTAAAAAACGTTTGGGTATTCTCTGGGCTTCATCCACCAGGACAAGGATTTTTTGACCTTTTTCTTCAGCTGTTTTTAAAAAGACAAAGAATTCCGTTGAAAATTCCCCCCCTGTTTTATAATGGTTTTCAAATCCAAAGGCCGTGGAAATGATTTTGAAAAGATGATGCATTTCAAAACCCGGGTCTCCAATTTTAACAAACAGAGTCTGGTTATCCAGGGTATGGATGATTTCGTTCATAAGGCTCGTCTTTCCAGTGCCTATATCACCGGTCAATGCAACAAGATCGTATTCTTCTGTAATACCCTTTTTCAGTAATTTAAGGGCAGTGGCATGCTTATTTCCCAGCCATAGAAGTTCATTGTCTGAACTGATTTGAAAGGGTTTTTTTTTAAGGCTGAAATGCTGACAATACAATTATCTGCTCCGTTTTCCAGTTATTATCCCCTCGGCTATAATATTTTCTTGATAGCCTCAAGAAGGGGGTTATTATCCATGGGTTCTTCATCTTCATCTGGATAGACGTGGAGATATTTTTTAACACAATCGTATTGATTCCATCCTTTGAGGGGGTAATCAAGATCCACACTCTGCCATTTTGGGTGGCCGTTTTGCTTCAGCCAATCCAGGTTTTCATAGACCATTCCTGCAAATCTTCCCACATGATCGCAATTATTTCGCCTGAAATCAAAGGAGATGAGAACAGCCTTGACTGCAACGGTATGAATTGTTTTTCCCTGCCAGGCATAGGTGTTGGCCGGGATCTGGGCCATTGGATAAAATTCAGTTATACTTTTGTTGGTTATGGGTACAAGGTGAAGTCCTTCAGTGCCGGATACATTTTCGGAAAAAAGTTTGACTGGAAAACCAGCAACATAAAACATGGCATCAATACTGCCCAGCTTGAGTTTTGCCAATGCCTTTTCCGTTCCCATGGGCAGGAGTTCTTTTGGCTTTATACCGGACACTTCAAACAAAAGCCTGGAGGTCATGTAAGTGCCGCTGCCCTCTTTGCCTATGGCCACGGTTTTCCCTTTTAAATCGTCAAAGGATTGAATTTTATTTTTTCCAAAAAGGTGAATTTCCTCATTGTACAGGGGAAAAACCATCTTTGTTTTCCTTGCGATGCGTTTGAGAGTCGCATTGGTCTTTACCTTCAGGACAAAAGCCAATACATCGGACTGGACAATTCCCATCTGGGTTTTGGGACGTTTATAAACTGCATAAACATTTTCCACAGACCCTCTGGAGTTGTATACCTGGAGGTCAAATCCATATTGTTTTGCCATTTTCATCATGTTCAGGCCAAATTGAAAATAGGTGCCTTTTTTGCTGCCGGTGATCATTCCCAAATCAACTGCAAAGGCAATTTCAGACATGACCATCCAAAACAAGACTGCAAAGATTATCATTCGTTTTTTACTCATAATACCTCCATATTTTCAGGTAGTCAGTTAGAGCTGAACCCAGGATTCCAAGGGAAATCTTTATTCAATCCATTGAAATTAATTACAATTACCTGGGCCTTTGCCCGGCAATTCATTATCTTTCATGAACAAGTTCTGGTACCTAAACACGAATTTAAATCAGAAAGTCAAGATATCGTATCTGTTTATCAAATATGGAAACAATGTCAAGAAACAAATGGCGAAATCCAGGGCAGCCACACCAAAACTGTTGGATTATCAAGACCTCATCAAAAGGTGTAGACTAAAACCTTAGTTTTTAAGATGCTTTTTTAAAAAATCCGGATCTTTCTCTATATAAATCCGGGTCTCCATAGTGCCGGTTGTCATCCCGTTTGTACCGGTTGCAGTGATTTTATGTTCACCAATGGAGAGGCGGACGGATAATTGTTTCCCTTTCCCAAGGATCCCGTCAATATTACTACTCCAGACAATACCGTCTGAAAAATCACCAAGTATTGACAGGGCAACCCCTTCAAGGAGGATGGGGAAGTCTGATGTATAAAAATACTGCCCGTATCGGGGTATTCTTATAAATACCTGTGTTGAGTTATCTTCTTCTATCTTGATCTCCTTTGAAAGCTGTATATACTCGTTTAAATCAATTTTTGGAATGAAATCCAGATTTTTTTTCAGATAAAATAATCGGATATCTTTTTTGATTTTTGTTAGATCTTTATAATCTGATTTTCCATACTGGTTAAAAACCTTTATAATCTCGATAACTTTATCGTATTCTTTTGCCTGATAAAGTTTTTGCAACTGTATGTAATGGTCTTCAATGTTTGAAATAAATTCTGTTTTTATTCTTTGTTTTTCAATCTGTTCTTCTTTTTTTTTTATGGATTCAGATCTCATTTCCTCAATAAGTTGAAACACCAGGGTAAATAAAACAAAGGAAAATACAACTAACATCAGGGCGACCTGAATAGAATATTTTACTTTATTGGAAAGCATGCTCTAATATGTTTACCCTTTTATAAGTTTGATACTGACTGGCATTCTAATGCATAAGAATCCATCCGTAAAGGATGGAAATTCCTAGGCCTGATCTGGGGAAAGACTGTTGTCATAGAAAAAATTCAGTACAAAATTAATATGTTCCTTCATGGTGGTATGGGCTTAACAACGGTCCCCTGGCCCTGCTTTTGAACAATCAGACCCATGGCCGCCAGACGCTGGATGGCATCCCGGATGGTGGTCCGGCTGACCTTCATTGCCAGGGCAAGTTTTCTTTCGGTCATCAGCTTTTCTCCGGGCTTGAGTGTTCCCCTGAAAATGAGTTCCCTGAGCTGATCAAAGACCTGGTCTGATATGCGTTTTGGCTTTATGGGTTTAAGGGGTATACTCATTCCTTTAATAGGTCAGAACCATACCCCCGTCAAAAAGAAGATCTCCTCCGATCAGATATTTTGAAAAGCGGGAAAAACCAAAAAGAAATAAATTGCCCACTTCAATGGGGGACATCATTTCCTTGATTCTTGATTTTCCCTTCATGACATCTGCCACCACTGCCTCAGGTGTAATGCCCCTTTGTTCTGACTGGGCCGAGATCTGGTTCAAGGTCAGGGGGGTCTTTACAAATCCACTGCTCACAGTGAATGATCGGATTTTGCCGTCTCCCTCGGCAGAAATAGACTGGCTCAAAGCCCTGAGGCCGAATTTGCTGATATTGTAAGAGGGTTTGTTCATGGTACAGATGTGAGCATGGACTGAAGCCATGTTCCCGATGGCCCCGGTTCCGTTGCTGCTTTTTTTCATGTGGGGAATACAGAGTTTTGACAGGTAAAAGGGAGCCCTGACCATCAGGCGCTGCATGAGATCATAGGTTTCCATGGGAAAATTTTCCACAGAATCAATGTGCTGGATGCCTGCTATATTGATTAAATATTTGATTTGCCCCATGGAAGCTGACTGGATCACGGCATTTTCAATGTCTTCATCCCGGGTCAGGTCGGTCTTGATAAATGTCATGGTTTTACCCAGGTCCTTCACCATTTCACAGGTTTTTTTCCCTTCAACCTGGTTGATATCAAGACCAACAGTTGTGAGGTTATTGGCTGCCGCAGCAATGGCAGAGGCCCTGCCAATACCTGTTCCGCATCCAGTAACAATGCAGAGGTTTTCCCTGCAAAAATCCTTGTCATTTAAAATAAGAATTTCATCTTGTTTGATTTCAGGCTCCATAATGCTCATATGTTTTCTCCTTTTAAAATATAACCTGCTTCATGTAATCTAATCCAATCAGTTTTTTTCTTCAAGTGACTCAGCATATAATTCCATGGGATGGCATACTTTTATTTTTTTTTTATGTTTTGCCAGCACATCTGAAATCTGCATCATACATGCCGGGCAGCCGGTAAAAAATACCGCCTTTATACCCTGGGCAGGAGATTTTGGATTTCGGGGCGCCTCCATGTGGAACGGTGTCCTGGCCAGGGGCATAAAATGTCGATCCCCCAGAAGCGGGGAGCTCAGTCTGGCACAGGAAGTTCCCTGGGTATTGGATTCACCTTTGATGAACAGATGTTGAAATCGCCCGGCCCATCTGCCCAGGACGTCAAAAATAGCTTCAATAGCCTCTTCCACCCTTCTGAACTCCTCTTTGTCCCGACGATCGGTAAGGATTGTGGGATGGAGATTCCCATCTATTTCATTGATTTTGTTCATTCGTCCTGTAAGTAAAACAATTCCGGACATCTCTGGAATGGTACCCCCGGACAAGGTGCGGGGCCTGTGGCCATAGATCTTCCCCATCTAATAAAAAAAACATGTCTTAAAATTGCCCTTTTTGCCGGGTGTGCCATGGATTTTATCTATCCCGGCCATGGAAAGGATATAGTGACACTATTAAAAAAAACCAATATCCAGGTGGATTTTCCCGTGAACCAGACCTGCTGCGGCCTGCCAGCCATGATGATATTCTTGTGACTGACTGCCCTGGCTGTGTCATGCAATTAAAGGGTGGGCTGGACAAGCGGGAAAGCCATGTGAAAGTGCTTCATCTTGTTGAACTCCTGAAGGATAGTTTGAAATGAGCTCCAGAATTTTTCCATGGAGCCCTTTCAATTTTCTGTGGTTCTGATTTTAGCGTTTTTTCTTTTAAGCCTTTCTTTTAATCCTATTGAACGTTGGTGATTCCCATCTCTTCAAAGGTTTTGATATCTGCAAGGATGCGGGTGGAAAGGTCGAGAAGCTCCATGCAAACGGCAGCGCCTGTTCCTTCTCCCAGCCTGAACTTCAGATCGATGAGGGGATCAAGTCCCAGGCGGTCGTGCATGTATTTATGGCCGATCTCCACGGATTTATGACTGGCAAAAAGATATTGCTTTGCCGTTGGGGCCAGTTCACAGGCAATCAATGCCCCGGCCGTTGAGATCAGGCCGTCACATATCACGGGAATCTCCCGGGATGCAGCACCCAGCACCAGGCCTGCCAGTCCTCCTATTTCAAGCCCTCCTACCTTGGATAGAATATCAATGGGGTCTGTGGGGTCGGGCTGGTGAAGGTCAAGACCTTTCTGGATAACAGCTATTTTGTTTGCAAGTGCTGCATCATCAACTCCTGTGCCCCTGCCGGTGAGTTTTTCTACCGGGATACCTGAAAAAGCTGCAATAATGGCCGATGATGGGGTTGTGTTCCCAATACCCATGTCTCCCGTTCCCAGAAGGTCCACCGGAGCCTCCTTGTCCAGTTCTGCCACAATCTCTATTCCGGCCTCAATGGACTGGACGGCCTCTTCCCTTGTCATGGCCGGTTCTTTGGTAAAATTGGCAGTGCCATGCCTGATTTTTTTATGGAAAATTGGCAAATCCAGATCAAAATCATAATTCACCCCAAGATCAGCAGCCTTTACAACGGCCCCTGCATGTTTGCCGATGATATTTACCGATGCGCCCTGGGCCGCAAAATTTAATACCATCTGGGGGGTGACTTCTGCCGGAAAAAGGCTGACCCCCTCCTGGGTCACGCCATGATCTCCTGCACAGGTAACAATGCGTTTATTGTTCAGCCGTACGTCAATGGTGCCCTTGATTGCGGCAAGACGGGCAGAAATTTCTTCCATTACACCTAAACTGCCCGGTGGTTTTGCCTGGTTGAGCAGCCTGTCTTTGGCTGCATTAAAAGTATCTTCATTTAAAGTTTTTTTTATGGATACGATTGTTTGTTCAAGCAGTGACATGATCTACCTCTTCTTTTTTCTCTTTTCCTGCAAAATAAAAAAGGATTCTGCAAGAAATAATAATCTTACAAAACCCTTTGCCATCAAGTTTTACACGAATTTTGAATATCTGGTTCGTCTTCTGACTTTCGGCATTGAATTTGTTATTTGCGCCTTCCCGTGTGAACAGTGGCAATTGCAAAATAAATATTTCCGATTACAGCGGCGGGACCGTCACGGAGTTTCACCGTGTTCCGAGGACCAGACATACTTACTAAATTATGGGAAAAATAAATACACGATCTATGGGTATCAAGTCAATATTTTCTTTACAAAAATTTCATCCTGGTCAATAGTCTTAGGTAGACCCTGACATTTTAGAGAATATCATGGAAAATCAACCAATCAAAACAAGATTTCAGCATTTTCGAATGGCAAATGCCGTGCTAATCGGCAATATGATTGCCGTGCTGATGGGGGATCTGCTGACCAACGTTCTGTTTGAACACAGGACCGGCAATGTTCCGGAAAAAATCCTGACAATGGTTAAATATCTGGACATGTACTATGGTATTTTTTCCGCAGTTGTGATGCTGGTGGTGGTTATCTGGTATGAGTTACCCATTCGTAAATGCTTGAAAGCTTTCTACCTTGGGCTGGACACAGATCCTGTATTGTTGGAAAAAGCCCGGCGCCGGGTGCTGAATGAACCTTATATGATAGTGATTCTGGATATGTTTTCCTGGGGACTGGGTTCTTTTCTTTTCTGGGCAATCGGCACCCCCCACGGACTTGGAATCGGTATTGCCTGTGGTCTGATTACAATGATCCTGGCTTTTTTCTGGGTTGAGCATGTGTCCCAGCATAATCTGGTGCCTTTGTTTTTTCCTGAAGGGGATCTGTCCAGGGTAGGGGGTGTAAGGTCCATCAGTTTAAAAACGCGGTTTGCTGCATTGATATTTGCCGTTTCCGTTGTGCCCCTTGCCTTTATTCATTTAACCATTCATAGATTTCGACAGATGCAGATGATGGATGAGATGACCCTGCTTATGCTGATCCAACGCCTGGAAGAAACCATTGCCAAGGAGAGCATCCTGTTCATGGTGGTGGCCATTGGACTTTCATGGTTGGTTGTCCAGAATATGAAACGGCCGGTGGTTGAAATTATCCGGGTTATGGGACATGTGAAAAAGGGAGATTTTTCCAAGCAGGCAAAGGTTTATACCAATGATGAAATCGGGTTTGCAGGGGAGATGCTTAACTCCATGACCAATGGTCTAAGGGAACGGGAATTTATCAAGGATACCTTTGGAAAATATGTGGATTCCCGGGTCAGGGATGAAATTCTCAGGGGCAGGATACCACTGGATGGAGAGCTAAAGCAAGCCACCATCTTGTTTGCAGATTTGAGAAATTTTACTCCCCTGGTGGCTGTGACCCCGCCCAGGGAATTGATTTATATGTTGAACGCCTATCTTAATGAAATGGCAGAAGCCATCAAAGAAAACAGCGGGTTGATCCTCCAGTTTATCGGAGATGAAGTGGAGGCAGTGTTCGGGGCTCCCGTGTATCAGCCGAACCATGAACTGGCAGCCGTTAAAACTGCCCTTGATATGCGCCAGCGTCTGGCCAGGTTAAATAAACAATTTATCAGCCAGGGAATTTCTCCCATAGCCCATGGTGTTGGAATCCACACAGGTTCTGTTCTGGCTGCCAATATCGGCAGTGCAGACAGGACTGCCTATTCCCTGATAGGGGACACTGTGAATCTGGCCTCCAGGATCCAGGGACTGACCAAGGAGTTTGGTACAGATATTCTGGTCAGTGAAAAAGTCCAGTCCATTATTGATAGCAGTCTTTATGATTTCAAACCCATGCCTGAAATCAGGGTCAAGGGTAAGTCAGATCCCATCCAGGTTTTTTCCCTGGATAATTAAATAATATAGGAATTTATATTTAGGCTTTAGCTGACAGCTAATGGCTAACAGCTCGCGCGATAGCGTGTTAAGCTTATTTCAGACTGAAATTCCCTGCCAGGAAGCAAGGTCTGGCAGGGAGCTGTAAATTAGCCTGCTTCATAGGTGCAGGAGGTAAAATCAATCTCTTCTCCGCATTTTTCACATTTGTGGATTTTTTCGAACTCGTCGGAAAAAATTTCCTTTGGTGTATCGCATTTGGGGCATTTGCAGATAAAGGACTGCAGGTTTTTGAATTGTTCAAAACCCGGGCAATGTTGTGGTGTGCTCATGGCGATCTCCTTATTATTATATGTTAAGTAGTTGTAAATCAAAAATAATTGATTTACAACCATGGGTATTGTTACAAATTTGTCAGGGGTTTATCCCAGATCCACCAGGGTTCTCCCCTTTAGCTGTCCTTTGAGTATTCTTTCTATGCTGGTGCCCATGTCTTTGAGACCGATTTTTGAGGAAAGGCTTTCCAGATTGTCAGGTTTCCAGTTGGTTGAAAGATTATTCCAGAGTCTTTGGCGTAATGCCATGGGGCAGTGCTGGGAGTCAATGCCAAATAGCGATATCCCTCTTAAAATAAAGGGGAAGACATTGATGGGCAGATCCGGTTTAAAATCTTTTGCCTGGCTATGTTCCACAATCCCTGCGGCATCGATACCGGGGGTGTGGGGATATTGTCTGGTTACCCCTTTATTGCCGCTGGCAGACAGGGCATCCTTATAGTTCAGGGAAGAGTAGTTCACCCTGATGAGAATCTCCCCCTGGGGAAGATCGTCAATACCTGCTTCTTTAATACCATGGGAAAATGTTTTGTCAGAATTTTCTTCTACGATAAAGGCCTTAAATGTTTTGTTTTCCACGAAATCCTCCCTAAAGTTTCGTACAGATATGATATCTAATTCATAATACGATAAGCCGCATAAGTCAATAAAGATCCATGAAGTTTCCAGGGTTGAACCATGTGATCTTTTTTTTTACTTTTTCTTGGAACAATGATATTAAAGCCCGATGAAAACACAAAAATTTTATACAGCAAAAGTGTCCCTTGTATCTTTTTCCCATTTTATCCATGATGTGTATACAAGTTTTTTATCGCCCCTGTTGCCTTTAATTATTGAGAAACTCTCATTGACCCTGAGCCAGGCAGGCCTTTTATCAACTGTTATGCAGATTCCAGCATTGCTGAATCCGTTTATCGGACTTTTTGCCGATAACAAAGGCCTGGCAAGATGGCTGGTGATACTGGCTCCAACCCTGACTGCTCTTCCCATGAGCCTGATTGGTGTTACCCCTTCCTATGGACTGCTTTTGGTCCTAGTCTTTTTTGCCGGGATTTCCGTGGCCCTCTACCATGTGCCGGCTCCTGTGCTGGTTGCCAAATATTCAGGGAATAAAAAAGGGCTGGGCATGAGTTTTTTCATGACCGGGGGAGAGCTGGCTCGAACCATCGGTCCCATGTTTGCCGTGGCTGCTGTATCAATCCTTGGCCTGGACAATTTTCACCTGGTCATGGTTTTTGCAGTGCTCACTTCACTTTTATTGTATTTTACCCTGGAAAAAGAAGAAGAGAAAACATCCTTTAAAAAAAATGGATCCCTTATGGCATCCTATAAAGAAATACGCCATGTTCTCAAGCCCCTGTCCGGGATATTGACGGCCCGGGCTTTTATGCATGCCTCCATGGGGATGTTTTTAACCGTGTTTGTGGAACAAAAAACCGGCAGCCTGTGGTATGGCGGTGGTGCCCTGGCCCTTTATGAAGCTCTGGGCGTGGCAGGGGTATTGTCCGCAGGCACCCTTTCCGACTGGATGGGCAGAAGGCGGGTCCTTTTCTGGGCCCTGGCCACAGCACCTGTGGCAATTTTGTTGTTCGTGTTTACAACAGGGGCAGTAAAGATTGCCATGTTGCTGATAACCGGGTTCACTGTTCTTTCCACAACCCCGGTCATGCTGGCCCTTATCCAGGAGACTGCCAGGGATAACCCATCCGCTGCCAACGGGCTCTTTATGATGGTTTCTTTTGCTGTCAGGGCTTTTGCCGTGACCATTGTAGGTGTCATCGGTGATTTTGCAGGGCTTGAAAATATGTTTATCATCAGTGCCCTGATCGGATTTACTGCCATTCCCTTTTTATTGAAACTTGAAAAATAGCCCTATACAGGGAGGAAATTCATATGTTAAAAACCAATGAAAATAAAGTAATTGAAGTATACCTGGGATGCAAACCAGGCCAGCCCAGGCTGGGTCCGGGCTGGAAAGTAGATCACAAGGGTGTTCCTTTTCTTTTGCCCAGCATCGGAGGGATAACCCTGAATGTCCAGGTTGGAGATCCGGCCTTCGGCCTTGCCGGCGATCATATAGAACCTGGAGTTTCCTGTACTGCCAATGCAGACAAGCCCAATGACTTTCCCAATAATTCTCTTCAGATCCTCGCATGTGTGGGGAATGAAGCAATCATTGATCCAAAGGCCAATATTGCAGATTTGTTGAAAATAGACACTGGGCATCCCTGATCAGCCTCAACAGCCAGGAGAATACAGCTGCTGCCAGCTATATGTTTTAAAAAATAGATAATCCTGGTATAAATAAATTATGAATAATCTTTGTTTTTAAAGGATGTGAACGTTGAACAAAGCTAAAAAAAGTATCCTTCAAAAGGGGCGGGGCAAGACACGTAAGCTTGCCAAACTTGAGTACTTATATGAAAAGGAATCCCTGTATTTTGCCCAGGTGGCGGAAAGTGTTAAGGATATCGCCATTACCGAGCTAAGGGAACTGGGGGGGTATGACCTGAAACCAGTGTTCCGGGGTATCTGGTTCAAGGCCTCAAAAAAAGATTTTTATAAAACCAACTATTTTACCCGGCTGGTTTCCCGGATTCTGGCCCCTTTGGCCGTGTTTGACTGCAGGGACAAGGATGAACTTTACAAGGCAGCCAGAAAGATCAGGTGGGAAGAGTTTTTAACCCCTAAAAAAACTTTTTCCATTGTGGCCAATGTTTCTGAATCTGAGATCAGTCATTCCAATTTTGCCGGACTAAGGGTTAAAGATGCCATTGCCGATTATTTCAGGGACCGGACAAACCAAAGGCCCAGCGTAGATGCTAAAGACCCCTGGATTATAATCAATCTGCATCTCCACCAGAACATGGCCACCCTTTCCGTGGATGCCTCGGGCGGCCCCCTGCATAAAAGGGGATACAGGGAAGAGTCTGTGTCCGCACCCATGCAGGAGACCATTGCCGCAGCCATTATCCGGTTGAGCGGGTGGGACGGATCAAAACCATTGTACGATCCCATGTGCGGGTCCGGTACCTTGTTGTGCGAAGCATTGATGCGTTATTGCCGGATTCCGGCCCAGGTTTTCAGAACAGAATTTGGGTTTGAGCGTTTGCCGGATTTTGATGCTGTTTTGTGGGAAAGGGTTAAGGAAGAGGCCAGGAAAAATATTAATCCCCTCCCAGAAAACTTGATAGCTGGGAGTGATGTGTCCGAACATTCAGTCAATGCAGTTAAAACAAATCTCATGGGTCTTCATTTTGGGAGAAATATTCATATCGATCTAATGGATTTTAAAGCAATTCCCTCCATTGATAATTCAATGATCGTTACCAACCCACCCTATGGCATTCGTATGGGAAAAGACCAGGACATGAACCAGTTTTATAAGGAATTCGGGCTTTTTTTGAAAGAGCGTTGTAAAAAATCAACTGCCTATGTTTATTTTGGAGAGTCCAAATTCATAAAAAAACTGCCATTATCTCCCTCTTGGAAACGCCCGTTGAAAATCGGGGGGCTGGACGGAAAGCTGGTTAAATATGAACTCTATTGATAAAAATCAAGATCAAGATCAAAATCAGGGTTTAAAATGGAAAAAGTAAAACCAGGATCTGGAAAATATACCTGCAATGAATACCGGGAGGAAATGATCCTTTTAAGCCTTCAAAAACAGCTTGCCTCACCTGATCTTACTCCGGGGGAGAAACAAGGTCTTTTAGAGGAAATTACAAAAATTGAAAAACAGATGGGGTTAGAGTAAAGGAGATTAAACAATGTCTGAATTTTTTTTAAAATTTATTCCCACACCCATTAAGAGTTTCCTGGGAAAATTAAATATCAGGAGTAAATTAATTTTTTCTTTTGCGTTTTTGCTTCTAATGATGGTCTGCGCCGGTGGGGCAGGATTGTTCTTTACCAGCCAGATCAAGGAAAAAGTAGAGACCATTTCCCGGGTAGCATCCCCATTGAATTCTGCTGCCAATCGTCTGGCCAATGAAATGTTTAAATCCCATGCCACAATCCTCTATCTTTTATCATTAAAAGAGAAAGAGGGAATTGAGACCCAGAGCAATTTACTTAGGGAACTGAAAGTTTCCATTGATCATGATATGAAAGAGTTGGCCAGGGTAGCTGGAGCCCATGGAGTTGAATTGGACATAAATTTATTGAAACAACACCTCAGTGGTTTTTTTGTCCAGTCAGGCAATGCAGTTTCGGCCCATAAAATTATGCTGGAGAAGGAGGGCTTGCTTTCTGTCAAGCTCAATGAGTTTGACCAAAACAGAAAGGACCTGGATAAGTCCCTGTCCCTGTTTCTGGAATCAGCCCAGGGAGCCATCGGCGAAAAAGAGGAGGAGGGTCAAAAATTATCCATGACAAATACAGCAACCGCAAAACAGGTTGCCGGGCTGCTCCTGAATATGTTCCAGCAAGACCTTCCTGTACTATATCGTGGACAGAATTTTAGGAGTTTTTTAATTGAATTTCAGAATATTATTAAAATTCTTGTTTTGGAAAAGGATATATCCAGAATTGAAAGCCATAAAAATGATTTTCAAGCCCTTGCTAAAAAGACAGCCTCCAGGATAAAGCGTCTAAAACGCAAATTGAGAACAGATGCCCAGAAAGCCACCTTTGATGAAATGGATAAAGGGTTTGAAAAACTACGGAAAGTCACTCTGGCTAAAGATGGACTTTTTGTTCTCCAGGCAGACTACCTGGAAGCAGCAGGGAATATCCAGAATATGAAAACAGAGCTTTCCAATGCAACAAATTCTGTGAAGCAGACCATTGAAAAATGGTTGGCTATAAGTGATCTGATTAATACCAATGTCCAGGAAAGTGCCAGAAAAGGAGTGAGTCTGGCCCTGTTTTATATCAGTATCATTGTTGTGGCAGGGATCATGATCGGAATTCTGGCGGCAGTCCTTATTATCAGGGCCATTACCATGCCTTTGACCCGGCTCCAGGGAAAAGTTCTGGAGGTGGAAAAAGCATCTGATTTTTCCATGCGTGTTGGATCTGAAAAAACAGATGAAGTAGGGAAAACAGCCATAGCCTTTGACAGCCTCATGATTTCCATAGAGTCTGCTGTTTCAGATATCAACGGGGTTATGACATCCATCTCCAAGGGTGATTTTTCTCAGTTCATGACTTCGGATCAAAAAGGGGATTTGGGAAGTTTGAAGGATCGCATGAACGAGTCCATTGAGCTTTTGGCCCAATCCATTGCCCGGATTATTGACATCAGTGAACAGGTAAAACAAGATGCCATAACCGTGTCCGGCTCTGCAAAGATGTTGTCAGACAATACCCATGAACAGTCAACTTCCTTGGAGCAGGTGGCTTCTTCTGTAAACCAGATAGAAATCAGGGCAAGGGACAATGAAAAGTATGCCATGGAGGTCAGAAACATCAGCGGGCGTGCCATGGAAGAAATTTTGAAAGGAAGGGATCAGATGTCTGCTATGCTGTCTTCCATGGAAAAAATAAAAAAAACCAGTTCAAATGTGGCCAATGTTATTGGGGTGATCAATGATATCGCCTCCCAGACAACTTTGCTGTCTTTGAATGCATCCATTGAAGCAGCCAGGGCTGGAGAGGCTGGAAAGGGATTCGCAGTGGTAGCCCAGGAGGTAAAGGATCTTGCCGCCAGGAGCAGCAAAGCCGCATCAGACACCAATGCTCAGCTCATGGAAGCCATCAGTGAAGTGGGAAAAGGGGTGGAAAATGCAGACCAGAATGCCAGGGTTCTGGAGAACATAAATGCCATTGTTAAAGAAGTGAATACCCTTGTTTCAAAAATATCTGAATATTCAGCAGAACAGACCGTAAGTATTGAAGAGATTTCCAAAGGGCTTTCCCAGGTGAACCAGGCAGTAGTTGACAATGCTGCAATTGCTGAGAAGACAGCAGATTCCTATGAAAAGATGGCTGAACGATCCACCCATATGCACGAGGTTTTAAGTGTTTTCAAGTTAAAATAAAAAAAGGCTTATATGGATATTCCCAATAAAAATTTCACCTCACCTTCCATCAAAATTTATCACGAACTCATGGCCAACAAGGTTGGGGAAATCCTGCTGGTATGCTGTCCATATGATGCCTTTATCATGGAGGAAGAAGGGCGGCTTTCCAATAGAATTATTCATGAATACAAGGGTTTAAACCTTTCAAAACCTCCCCGGCTCACCTGGGCCTCTTCAGCTGAAGATGCCTTTGAAAAGCTGGAAAAAAAACATTTTGATCTCATTCTTGCAATGCCCAGCCTGGACGGGATGGATGTCTATGCGTTTGGCGGGGAAGTCAAGAAGCGCTATTCTGATCTGCCTTTTTTCATGCTGCTTCACAATACCTGCGATATTGACCATTACATCTGTGCTGAAACCAATACCGCTGTTGACCGGACCTATATATGGGGCGGAAATGCTGATCTGCTCCTGGCCATTATCAAGAACTTTGAAGATGAAATGAATGTGGCCTTTGACACGGAAAATGCCAAAGTCCGGGTAATTATTATGGTGGAGGATTCCCCCTATCATTATTCCTCTTTCCTGCCGGTGCTGTATAAGCAGATTGTTCTTCAGACCCAGTCTGTGATTGACGAGTCAATCAATGAAGAACACCGCCTGCTGAAAATGCGGGGAAGGCCTAAAGTCCTTGTTGCCCATAATTATGAAGAAGCCATTTCCCTGTACGAGCAATTCAAACCCTATCTTTTGTCTGTATTTTCAGACATGCGGTATCCCAAAAACGGAAAAGAAGATGAATATGCCGGGTATAAACTGCTCACAAGGATCAAGGCTGAGATCCCTGACCTGCCAGTGCTGATCCTGAGCACAGAGGAACAGAACCGTAAAAAGGTTGAGACAATACCTGCGATATTTATTAATAAAAATTCAACCAATCTTCATGATCAGATCAAAACTTTTTTTGTAACACAACTGGGATTTGGTGCATTTGTGTTTCGCATGCCCGATGGAGAAGAAATAACACGGGCTACAGGTCTGCGGGCCATTGAGAAGCTTATCCCTGAGATTCCGGATGAGTCCATTTTATTCCATGCCAGAAACAATGATTTTTCCAGGTGGCTCATGGCCAGGAGCGAGATTGATTTCGCCTTGAACCTGAAACCCTATACCATTGAAGATTTTTCTGATCCCCAGAATATTAAACGGTTTCTCATTGATAGTATCAGGGCAAGAAGAAGGGGAACCCGCCAGGGTCATGTCATTGATTTTGATTCTGAAAAATTTGATTCTGATACGGATTTTATGAAAATCGGCAGCGGTTCCCTGGGCGGAAAGGCCAGGGGCCTTGCATTTATGTCGTACCAGATCAAGCGGGATGATTCTTTGGGCAGGAAGTTTCCAGGGGTAGGCATCAACATTCCCCAGACCTTTGTGATTGCCACGGATGGATTTAAGGCTTTTGTGGAAGAAAATAACCTGGCAAGGCTGCTGGAATCTGAGATAGAACTGGAAGATAACCGGGTGATAGAGCAGTTTGTGCGGGCCAGGCTTCCGGAACGTTTGGAAAAAAAATTGAAGACCTATATCCAGAATGTTTGCTATCCCATTGCTGTTCGCTCTTCTTCCCTTTTTGAGGATGCCCATTACCAACCCTTTGCAGGGCTATACAACACATATATGCTGCCCAATTCAGATCCGGATCTGGAAAAACGGCTGGAACGGCTTATCATGGCCATTAAGCTGGTTTATGCATCCACCTATTTAAAGGCTCCGCGATCCTATGCCAAAAGTACCATGCACAGAACCGAGGATGAAGAAATGGCAGTTGTTCTACAGCAGATCACGGGCACCCAGTATAAAAATTATTTTTATCCGTCCATTTCAGGGGTGGCCCAATCCTATAATTTTTATCCCATTGCCCATCTTAAGGCAGAAGAGGGTATATCATACATTGCCCTGGGTCTGGGTAAAATTGTCATGGAAGGAGGTAAAACCCTGCGGTTCTGCCCCAAATACTCCCAGTTTCTTCCCCAGTTTTCCATGGTTGATGATATGCTTGAAAATTCTCAAAAATATTTTTATGCTCTGAAAACCAATGGATTTCCGGATCACAATCGATTTTTTGACGGATCAACCAATGATCCAACCCTGGCCAGGCTGGATTTGAGCGATGCAATGGACCACCCCATGGTCCAATATTTGTCCTCCACCTTCCATGTCCAGGACAATAGGATACGGGATTCTTTTTCAAAAAAGGGTTTTCCTGTCCTGACCTTTGCCAATATTTTGAAATACAATTCCTTTCCCCTGGCCGAGATTCTTGAGGAGGTTACCCGTATAGGCAGTCGGTGGATGGGTGCCTCAGTTGAAGTAGAATTTGCTGTAAACCTGCCAGGGGATGGCCAGGGCAAGCCAGAGTTTTCTTTGCTGCAGATTCGACCCATGGGGCGTTACAAGCAGAACCTTGGGGTAAAAATAACAAAATCAGATATAAACAAGGCCTTTTGTTATTCAAGTCTTTCCCTGGGCAATGGGGAATACAAAGATATTTATGATCTGGTTTATGTGAATCCCGAAACATTTGACGCGGGAAAAACCATTGAAATAGCGGGTGAGATTAATAAAATAAATGCCTTATTCAATGATAAGAATAGAAAATATGTATTGATCGGGCCCGGACGATGGGGCTCTTCAGACAGGTGGCTTGGGATTCCAGTGGTATGGAATGATATCTCCAATGTGGGGGTGATGGTGGAGACCACCATTGAAAGTATAAAGGCAGACCCTTCCCAGGGTTCCCATTTTTTCCAGAATATCACCTCTTTGGGTATTTCCTATATTACGGTTTCAGATAAGGGTGCTGATTTTATTGACTATGATTTTTTCAGCTGCCAGGCTTGTGAAAATACTACCCAATATCTAAAACATATTCATTTTGAAACTCCCATTAAAATACTGGTGGATGGAACCACTTCCCAGGCAGTTCTCATGCCGGAGAGAATAGAAAAATTTGAAGATGTGATGGATGATATACCTGTTATTGACTAAATTTATCCGGAGATATTTTTTCACCGGTAAAAGGATATATTCATGAAAATTTTAATCGTGGATGATGAGAAAATTTCCAGGAAAATTCTGATAAAAAAGATGGAGGTCCTTGGGGAATGTGTGGCAATGGATAATTCCAGGAAAGCTCTTGTTGAATTTGAAAAAGCCGCAAAACAGGGAGCACCATTTGATCTTATTTCCCTGGATATTTCCATGCCTGATATGGACGGTAAACAAATGCTTCAGAGCATCCGCAAAAAAGAGTTGGCACAGAAAATTCCCAGGGAGGACAGGGTCAAGGTGCTCATGGTGACCTCCCGCATGAACATGTCCAACATCAAGGCCTGCATCAATCTAGGCTGCAATGGTTATCTGTCAAAGCCGGTGAGCAAATACCAGCTTCTGCAAAATCTGGGGAAGATGGGGTTTGACATCACCGAAGCTCTTATGGAAACGGATAAAGACACCCATGCAGGGGTGGTAGCCAAAATCATTCAGAAATTTTACAAGGGTAAAATCGCTTTGCCTGTGTTCCCCGGTATTATCAAGGAAATCCAGGAGCTTCTTCAAGGTGATTCTCCTTCCATGGAAGATCTGGCAAAGATTGTTGAAAAGGAAATTGTGATTTCCAGTAAGCTGATTTCCGTTGCAAATTCTCCTCTTTACAAGGGATTTGATAAGGCGAACAGCCTGAATGATGCCCTGCTCAGGCTTGGAATGAAAGCCACCCAGGGTGTGATTTCAGCCTTGGCAGCCAGGAACCTTTTTAATTCAAAAAGTAAGTCTTTGAAAGATGTGCTGGAAAAGCTCTGGATGCACTCCTTTGCCACGGCCTGTCTGGGAAAAGAGATCGGACTTGCCCTGGCCCTTGAAAACACTGAAAATATTTTTTTGATGGGCATTATCCATGATATAGGTAAAATGTTGTTATTAAAGGCAATTGCAGATATTTATCCCGATAAATCCCTGGAAGACCCAGAACTCCAAGTTGCCATCCATGAGATCCATACAACATTCGGGGCTGTATTGCTTAAAAAAATGAGATTTTCAAAGGATTTTGTTCAAATTGCAGAGTTCCACCATTGGAATACCTATTCAAAGGGGACTGAACCGGAACTGATGGTCATCAATCTGGCAGATCAACTGGCTCACTTGATTGGGTTTGGATTTCTGGATGAAGAGAGTCAGAATCCGGCAATTGGCAAGGATGCCAATGACGAATCTCAACAAGAACAGAAGTCAGCTAGAAAAAACCGGGAAGAAATGGTCAGCTTCATCAGTTCCCTGTCTTCCTGTAAACAGCTGGGACTTGATCCTGACAAGGTCATGGAAATATGTGACAAGGTTTCATCCATGGTCAGGGAAACGGCCCGGGCTTTTTAATCCTATTATAGACCCCCACACCATACCCTTCCCCTGCTCTAAGAAACTGGAAAATTATTTTTTTTATAAATCGTGGTACCTGAACCAGGGAATTAACGGTGCCTCCTATTTGATTTAAGGGCTTGATTGAAAGATTCTCAATAAAATTTATTTCTTGACAAAAATATTCCAAACAATGTAGCACACTATAGATAGTTAACTTTTTTACATTTTCGCAGATGGGTTGTTTTGCAGGCAGCTTGAAAAAAAGTTCTTGATTCAGTGTACAGGAAGAAAACAGCTAAAATCCTTTCAATGTCCGTTTATCGGAATATCGATGTTAATAGACCGCCTGTTATTCAGGCTCGTGTGCAGTCGGCAGATATCGATTCCGTTTGTTTTTAAAACCAATAAAGGAGGAAGTACAATGAAGAAATTGATGTTTCTTGTAGCAGCGATGGCACTCCTGGCAAGTGTCTGGACCTCTCCGGTATTCGCCGCCAGAAGCGGCGGCACCCTCAACTTTATGGCACCCTATGGCGGAGATTTATCCAGTTTAGATCCGTCCAAAACCAGCCGTTATCAGGATTATCTGGTTTCAATGAATATCCACCGAAGTCTGTATCGGTGGGATCCTGTAACAAATGTTCCCGTAATTGACCTGGCAGAAAGTGTAGACGTCTCCGAAGACGGTCTGAATTATACCTTTAAACTGCGTCCCAACATCAAGTTCCATAATGGCCGCCAACTGACCTCCGATGACATTATCTGGAACTATTCGCGCATCGCAACCATGCAGCCGGCGTCGCCTGCCTATAAGTATATCATGCCCATCAAGGGCGCCAAAGACATGAATGATGGTAAGGCTGACACCATGTCCGGGCTCGAAAAAATAGATAACCTTACATTCAAGATTACCCTTGATGGTCCTGTAGATCTTAAATTTTATCTGTGGCTCCCTGCCGTCGGAATCCTTCCCAGAGAAGAAGTGGAAGGCAAGGAAGATAGATTCGGAACCCATCCCGTGGGCTGTGGACCGTTTAAATTCGTCAAATGGGTCAAAGGTTCTGAAGTAGTGCTTGAGAAATTTGATGATTTTTATATGAAAGGCCTCCCATACCTGGATAAAGTAACCTACAAAATCATGGGTGAAGCCGCTTCCCGTGACCTTGCGTTCAAGGCCAAGGAATTGGATGCCACCATCGTTGGTTCTGTTAACTATCCAGAGTATCTGGCAGATCCTGTTATTTCCAATAATATGATAGAAGTTGCCGAAATGTTCACCCGTCTGGTGGGTATGAATCCGGACTTTAAACCGTTTTCCGACAAACGGGTTCGCCAGGCCATCAACTATGCGATTCCTGCAGATTTGATTATTAAAAAACTCCTCAAAGGGAAAGCCTTTTCTGCCAGAGGATTTTTGCCCACAACATCGCCGGCATTTGATCCCAAAGGGAAAAAATATGAGTATGATATTGAAAAGGCAAAAATGCTCATGAAAGAGGCTGGATATGAAGATGGTTTTGCCATCGAACATGCCATTGGTACTGCCAATAAAGCGTGGGGCACTGGTATTTATGAGGCAATGATGCCCTTTTTGAAAAAACTTAACATATCCATCAAAATCGAGCAGATGGAAGGTGCGACCATGGCCCAGCGGATTCGTGACGGCAACTTCCAGATGTTCATCTGGTCCCTTGATTCCGGCCCTGATCCCCTGGAAGCCCTCGTGAGATGGCATTCAAATACCCCCCGGGAAACCAGCAACTATGTGGCTTACAAGAACCCGGAATTCGACAAACTCCTGGACGCAGCTTCCAAGGAACGTAACGAGAGTAAAAAAATCGAGTTGCTCAAGAAGGCCGATGCCATCTTTACTGAAGATGCTCCCATTTGGTTCTTTAACTACAACAAGGCTGTCATGGCATTTCATCCCTGGGTTCATAACCTTTCCAAGGTAGCCCCGGAAATGATGTTCCAGGATCTAACCAGCGTGTGGGTTGATGAAACCTCTCCGCGTGCTAAATAATTAACAGACATGTGAACAATCGGGGAAGCCTTGCTGCTTCCCTGATTGTTTTTACGAAGTTTCGTGTCTGAAGTTTCGTGTCTATGGAACGGCAAAAGGATAAATGATGTTTGCTTATGCCCTGCGCAGAGTGCTTCAATTCATTCCCACCATTCTGGCCATTACCCTGATCATTTTCGTATTGCTTAATGTTCTGCCCGGCAATGCAGCGCTCATGGCGGGCGGTGATCAGGATCGCGGTAATATCTCTGCAAAATTTATAAAGCAGATGAAAAAGGAATGGGGACTGGATAAACCTTTATACCAACGATATGCCATCTATTTAAAAGGACTTGCCACCGGTGACCTGGGGCTTTCATTTCTCAGGCGTGAACCCGTAACCCAGTTGCTGCTAGAAAGACTGTGGCCGACGCTGAGGCTCTCGGTTGCAGCCATGGTGGTTGCCGTGGGGTTTGGGATTCCCCTGGGTTTTTACTCAGCCCTGCGTCAGGGGCGGCTTCCTGACACTATCTCCATGATGGGAGCTGTATCCGGCGTTTCCATACCGCAATTCTGGTTGGGACTTCTCCTTATGTATTTTTTTTCCGTCAAGTTCCATTTGTTACCCCCCCAGGGATATGGAGACGGCTCATTCAGGCATATTATTCTACCGGCCTTCACATTGGGTGTCGGTTATATAGGGCTTCTGGCAAGGACTACCCGGGCAGCGGTTGTGGAAATCCTTACCACAGACTACATCCGAACGGTACGAGCCAAAGGATTGTCCGAGTTTATGATAAACAGGAAGCATGTCTTGAGAAACGCATTAATTTTAATAATGACAACTGCCAGCCTGCAGTTCGGCGAACTGCTGGCCCAGACGGTTATCGTGGAAAAACTCTTTTCATGGCCAGGATTGGGGTCCCTTCTGGTGGACTCGATTTTTCAACGCGACATCCCCATCACCCAGGGGTGTATTCTGGTGATTATCTGTACTTTTCTAATGGTAAACCTAATTGTCGATTTACTCTATGGAGTGATCGATCCAAGAATCAGGGCATCGTTTAAATGAATAGAAACGTAAATAAAGTATTGCGTCAGACCAATCTTGTGGTAGGGGGCATCATCACCTTGTTTGTGATCATCATCGCCATTTTTGCACCGCTGCTGGCACCATACCATCCCGTGGATGATGCAGATCTGATGGTCTCGGAGGAGCCCCCGGGCGCACCTTATTATTTTGGTACTGACGTGCAGGGGCGCGACATTTTGTCACGGGTTATCTATGGGTCCAGGATTTCCCTTGCAGTGGGTTTGATCAGCCAGACGTTTAATACACTTATTGGTGTCATGCTCGGTTTGAGCGCCGGCTTTTTTGGCAAAAAATGGGATGATTTTGTCATGGGGTTGACTAATATCATGCTCTCAATTCCATCCTTGATTTTTGCTTTGGCGGTCATGGCCATCCTGGGTCCGGGACTCTTAAATGTATTCCTTGCTCTTGGATTCACCAACTGGTCCTACTCCTGCCGCATCACACGCTCCCAGACCCTGTCGGCCAAAAACATGGACTATGTCAAGGCTGCCCGTGCCATAGGATACAGCCGCACCCGGATAATGTTAACCCAGATTTTGCCGAATATCACCGGACCTCTTTTGATCATTGGGACATTGGGCGTTGCCGGAGCAATTCTTCTGGAAGCTGCCCTCTCCTTTCTCGGCCTAGGCGTGCAGCCTCCCACCCCTTCATGGGGGGGGATGTTGTCAGCAGCCCGGGAACAATTGTTTACAGCACCCTGGATCTCCATTTTCCCCGGGATTGCCATTTTTATTACAGTGCTGGGCCTTAACCTGCTGGGGGATGGACTGCGGGACATACTGGATCCCCACACCCAGACCCAACGAGGCCTATAAAAAAACATAAAGGAACCTTTATGTCAGACCAAGAATTTGCAATATACTCTTCTACTGTTTTTACTGGAATCCCAGGCAAGCTCTGGGCAGAGGCTGTTGGAATTAAAAATAACTGCATTGCTGTCGTGGGGACCAACCAGGAAGTAAAAGCCGTAATGTCTGATGCTAAAGCCGTTGAATTGCCGGGCCGTCTGGTAACGCCGGGCTTTGTAGATGCCCATTGTCATTTGGTGGGGTTTGTACGGGCCCAGCTCATGATCGACCTTAACGGCCTGACCAGCCTGAAAGCCTGTTGTGAACGTATCCAGGAAGTTGTTTCCAAGGCAAAACCGGACCAATGGATCCTGGGACGCGGATGGAATCATCATTTGTGGACTGAAGCCAGAACACCCACAAAAAAAGACCTGGATGATATCAGCCCTGACAATCCATTGATGATGATCCGCACCTGCGGTCACAGTGAGTGGCTCAATTCCAAGGCCCTGGAAATGATCGGACTTACACCGGAATCACCCGACCCATCAGGCCTTCGTTTCGATCGGGATGCTGCAGGAGAACTGACGGGTTTGCTGCATGAAGCCCGGGAGCTTGTTATGGAGTCGATTCCGCCCTTTGCTGACAAGGAACTGAAAGCCGCTATCCACAAAGCACAATCAGACATCTTGAAGCTGGGTCTGACAGGACTGCATACCTGCGAATCTCTGGCGGAATGGAAACTGCTTAAAGAAATGGATGAAAAGGGTGAATTGAAACTGAGAATACACCATCTGGTCCAGCCCTATGATCTTGCTGAATTTGATGAACTGGGCCTGGCCTGGACCAGTGGAAACCAGCGGCTCTGGATCGGCCACCTTAAGCTTTTTGCCGATGGGTCTCTGGGATCGGGTACCGCGCTGATGCATGAAGCCTATGATGATGAGCCGGGTAATTTCGGTATCCATTGTCTGGATGCCATGGAACTTAAAGAAAATGTCCTGGAAGCATACAAGCGGGGACTCAGTGTGGCCATCCATGCCATTGGCGACAAAGCCAGCACAAATGCCCTGGATGCCATTGCCCATGGACGTGAGCAGTATCCAGGACCGTGGCGGGACCGTGTAGAGCATGTTCAGCTGTGCAGGGAAGAAGATCTTGCCAGGTATCGTGACATGGGGATTGTGGCTTCTGTTCAGCCGGTTTTTGTCCAGTCTGACTGGCATGTGGCAGACAGACGCTGGGGCAGTGAACGATGTTCCAGGGCCTATGCGTGGAAAACATTGATGGAAATGGGCATTCCAGTGCAATTTGGGTCTGATGCTCCGGTGGAGTCAAACAGACCGATTCTTGGTCTCCAGGCAGCAGTTCTCCGCCAGACCTCTGATCTTAAACCCCAGGGCGGATGGCAGCCGGCACAGAAGTTGACCCTTGAGGAAAGCCTGGCAGGATATACCCGGACAGCAGCCTATACCTCTCAAAAGGAAGAACATCTTGGATCACTGGAACCGGGAAACTGGGCTGATCTAACCGTGTTTGAAAAGGATTTGACAATAACGCCTGCCCAGGAATGGCATAATGTGGACGTGGAGATGACAATTGTGAATGGTGACATTGTTTATTGCAAATAGATATGGTGCAGCCGGACGCAGCCCGAATATTTTTTTTAAATGCCTACAGGTTTGAATAGGAAGACAGGAAACCCATGTTTGATCTCTTAATAAAAAAGGCAACCCTTATTGACGGCACCGGAACAAGTGATATGCTGGTTGTTGATATTGGCATAGAAGATGGATGCATTACTGCCATGGATGCTTCGATCCAGGGAGAGGCAAGGCAGGTTATCCATGCCCAGGGCCTGGTGGCTGCACCGGGATTTATTGATATCCATTCCCACGGGGATGTTGCAGTATTAGAACCCCTGGAAACTGAAATCAAACTCAGGCAGGGTGTGACCCTTGAAGTGCTGGGCAATTGCGGTTCGTCAGTGGCACCCTTTGACAAAGACTCCCGAGATTCTGTTCTTGGGAATCTTTTCAGCGACATCGGTCTCAGGGAAAGGGGTGTCACCTGGACATCCGTTGATGAATACGCTGATCAATTGAAACAAAACGGTCTGTCCATCAATGTCATGTCCCTGGTGGGGCATGCAACCCTGCGTGTTGCAGCCATGGGAATGTCTGCCAAAGCAGCAAATGCCGGCCAGATGGGGCGTATGAATCAGCTTCTTGCCCAGGCAATGGATGACGGTGCCTGCGGTATGAGCACAGGCCTGATATATGCTCCGGGCTGTTATGCAAACACAGAGGAGGTGCTTGAACTGGCAGATGTTTTGCATCAAAAAGGGGGGTTTTACGCCTCTCATATGCGCAACGAAGCCGGCCTGATACTTGATGCCGTGGATGAAGTGATTCAAATCGGCCAGGCTGCCGATATTCCGGTCCATATCTCCCATTTGAAGGTTGCCGGTCCTACCAATCGGCCGTTGGTGGATTCGGTTATTTCACGCATTGAAACAGCCCGGCAGAAAGGATTGGACATCACCTGTGATGTTTATCCTTATTATTGTTCATCCACCACCCTTTTGGCGTTACTGCCGCCCTGGAGCCTGGAAGGAGGGACAGCATCGCTTCTGCATCGATTAGATGACACATCCATGCGCACGAGAATTATTCATGAGATACAAACAGGCCTGCCCGGATGGGAGAACATGTATCACAACGCCGGCTGGGAGAAGATCACCATTGCTGCCATCCAGGGCAGTGAACGAAAACATTATCAGGGCAGGACACTGGGTTCCCTGGCCAGGGATGAGGGATGCGATCCTTTTGAGTGGATACTGGATCTCATTATTGCTGAAAAAGGCCGCAAAATAACCATTATTTCCGAGTCCATGAATGAGGCCGATGTCATCCGTTTTTTAACCCTTCCCTTTACCATGATCGGCTCGGACGGACTGCCAGGAGACGGACGTCCCCATCCACGCCTTTACGGTACATTTCCAAGGGTTATCCGGCGTTTTGTAAATGAACTTGGAGTATTGACATTACCCGAGGCGATCCACAAGATGACAGGCATGACGGCTGGGCGGCTGGGCCTTACGGATCGAGGACGACTTGCTGTTGGTTGCAGGGCTGATGTCATTCTTCTGGATCCCGGCAATGTCATTGATAACGCAACCTTTGATGAACCTCGGCAATACCCTTCCGGTATTGAAACCGTCATTGTGGACGGTGAGGTGATCATACATGGGGGTGAACACACCGGGAGAACACCTGGACAGTTCATAAAACATAAATCCGAATGAAAGCAAAGAGAGTCATTGGTGAGTAACAACGAACATATACTGAAGGTTCAGGGACTGCGAACTTACTTCCGTACGGTGGAAGGAATTGCCAAAGCCGTGGATGATGTATCCTTCCATGCAAGTGCCGGGGAGACGCTTGGTATTGTGGGAGAGTCAGGCAGTGGAAAAAGTGTATCAGCACTGTCAATCATGCGGCTGATCAAGAATCCACCTGGCAAGGTTGTGGAAGGCCGTATCGAGTTTAACGGGACCAACCTCCTGAGCCTGTCTGAAAAAGAGATGCGCAAGGTCCGGGGGAATCGAATTTCCATGATTTTCCAGGAACCCATGACCTCCCTGAATCCGGTTTACACGGTGGGGAATCAGATTGCAGAAATGTTCCAGATCCATAAAGGTCTGACCAGGAAAGAAAGCCATGAGCGGGCAATAGAAATGCTTGCCCGTGTAAAGATGCCGTCTCCTGAAAAACGGGTCCGTGAGCATCCGTTTCAGCTCTCAGGCGGAATGCGTCAGCGGGTAATGATCGCAATGTCTCTGGCCTGCAATCCTGAAATTTTAATTGCCGATGAACCCACCACGGCCCTGGATGTCACCATTCAGGCCCAGATCCTTGAGCTGATCCTTGAGTTAAAAGAACAGTATAACGCTGCAGTATTGATGATTACCCATGATCTGGGAGTAATCGCCGAAATTGCACAGAGGGTGATTGTAATGTATGCAGGCAAAGTGGTGGAAGAGGGCCCCACATTATCCCTGTTTGATGATCCCAAACACCCCTATACCAGAGGGTTGTTGAAATCGATACCAGTACTGGGGCTACGGGCCAAATACGGGCGGGACCGCCTGACTGAAATACCCGGTATTGTTCCGAGTTTGTACGAACTGCCCCAGGGATGCATTTTTCAACCTCGGTGCCAGGAATCCATGCCCGAGTGTACAAAAGTCCTGCCCGAGTTAAAATCCCAGGGCCAGGGACGCAAAGTAAGGTGCCATCTGTATTGAAACCTGTTGAAACCGGCAGCCATTGATTTGCCTGCTTCAACTTTATAAACCATGTCAGGGGATGTTATCAGTTGGAAACACTTCTTCGAGCAGAAAACCTGGAAGTTCATTTTCCAGTCAGAAAAGGATTGTTGGGGCGCACAAGCGGATATGTGCATGCCGTGGATGGAATTTCGCTGACACTTGGCAAGGGAGAAACCCTTGGCATTGTCGGTGAAAGCGGATGTGGTAAAACTACCGCCGGAATGGCCATGTTACGACTGGAAGATCCCACCGGTGGCCGGGTTTTTTTCCAGGACAGGGATATTGCCCTGATGACACGCAAAGAGCGAAAATCCCTGCGGCGTGAAATGCAGATTATTTTCCAGGATCCCTATTCCTCGCTGAACCCCCGAATGCCCCTGAACAGGATACTGGGTGATCCCATGAGAATTCACAACATATATTCCGGCAAGGCCCTGGATGAGCGGGTTGCCTATCTCCTTGAAAAGGTAGGGCTGTCGCCGGAACAGGGCAATCGCTATCCCCATGAGTTTTCCGGTGGTCAACGTCAGCGCATCGGTATTGCCCGGGCTCTGGCGCTCAACCCAAAGGTAATCATCGGAGATGAACCCGTGTCTGCCCTGGATGTTTCCATCCAGGCCCAGATCATCAACCTTCTCATCGATCTCCAACAGGAATTTCATCTTTCCTATATTATCATCTCCCACGACCTGGCAGTGGTTGAATATATCTGTGACCGCATTGCCGTCATGTACATCGGCAAGATCGTTGAATTTACAACCTATGACAGATTGTACAGTGATCCGAAACACCCCTATACCCAGGCATTGATGTCGGCGATTCCTCAACGGGATCCCAAAGCAAGGAAACAGCGGATCATTTTGGAGGGTGATGTGCCCAGCCCCATAACCCCCCCGTCGGGTTGCCGTTTTCATCCCCGCTGCCCCAGGGCAATGGACATCTGCAGCCAAATACAGCCGGATCTGATCGAAGGAGGTGACGGCCACCAGGTAGCCTGTCATCTTTATTCAGCCTTCTGAAGGAGAATAGAAAAGGAAAATTTGTAGCAGGAGAAGCTGGGAATGTGGAGAAAGGGGTTGTGCACCCTTTGCACTCTGCACATTTTGACTTGGATGAAAGGATTCTTGATGTTGGTGTAAAGATATTTACAGAAGTGGTTTGCCGCTATTTGAGCTGATAAATGAAAAAATCCTTGATCATGGTTCGGCCCAGTGCTAACACTCAAGCTATTATTAAATATCCACTAGATTGGAGGATTAGATTGGAGGATCTCTTTTTATGGCGCCTTTTCAAGAAGTTTCCCAATTGTTTGAACAATTTGACGGGCCCATTACCACTATAGACTCCCACACAGAAGGAGAAAGCACCCGGCTTATTGTAGAAGGCCTAGAGGAGATACCGGGCAATACCATGATGGAAAAGCGTGAGTTTTTTAAATCCCATCATGATTCGGTTCGTTGCCTGCTGACAAAAGAACCCAGGGGGTCCCGGGAAGTCCTGGCTGCCATGGTGACGAAAAATGTAACACCTGGAGCTGATTTCGGGCTGATTTATATGGATGCAAAACGATATCCTTATTTATGTGGTCACGCCACAATGGGGGCAGTAGTAACTCTGGCCCAGACAGGGTTCCTTGAATTGGAGGAGGGAGAAAATACAGTTCTTATAGACACTCCTTCCGGCATCATGGATGCCCGGGCAGATGTCAGGGGCGGCAGGGTAGACTCTGTGGCCATACACATGGTACCTTCCTTTGTGTTGGGTACCAACAAATCAGTCCTGGTTGAGGGATTTGGTAAGGTATCTGTTGATCTTGTGTGCACGGGTGGTTTTTTTGCCATGGTGGATACAGGCCTTCTGGGAATAGATCCTGTGCTTGAAAATAAAAACATGCTGGTGGATCTTGGTATGAAAATTATAGAAGCAGCCAACACGCAGCTTACAGTGCTTCACCCGGTCCGTCCGGATGTGAACACTGTGGATGTCACGGAATTTTATGATTCTGGAGTAAAAAATAAGGTGGCTTCGGGCCGGGGCATGGTGATTTATGGAGAATCCCATATGGATCGTTCGCCCTGCGGAACTGGCACAGCAGCCAAACTGGCCCTGCTACATCATTATAAAAAAATCAAGATGCACCAGCCCTATATCAACTCAAGTCCTTTGGGCACCTCTTTTGAAGCCATGCTTGTGGAAAAAACAAAGATCAGCCATGTGGATGCTTTTGTGACCCGGATAAGGGGCAGGGCCTGGGTAACCGGCCTGCATCATTTTTTTCTGGAGAAGACAGATCCGTTTCAACAAGGATATATTGTATAAAGGAGTATAATGGAACCAGCACCAAATCTGATTCTGTACAATGGCACCCTCCACACCCTTGACCAGGAGCAGCCTTCAGCCACTGCTGTGGCAGTGACCGGGAAAAAGATCTCTGCCTTGGGAAATGACAGGGATATTTTATGCCTGGCAGGTCCGGGCACCCGAAAGGTTGATCTGGGGAAAAAACTGGTATTGCCCGGGTTTTGGGATACCCATTTTCATTTTTATGAATGGGCCCTGAACTACGAAAGTCTTGATTTTTCAAAAACCCTGAGTTTTGCAGAGATGGAAATGAATATCCTTTCCAGGGCTTCTGAACTGGGACAGGGCCAATGGGTGTTAGGCCAGGGTTTTAATGAGTCAGACTGGCCGGAAAATAAAATGCCGGACAGGAAGGCATTAGACAGGGTTGCTCCTGATAATCCAGTCTGTATCTGGCGGTGTGATCTCCACCTTGCAGTGGCCAATTCCCTGGCCCTGAAACTCGCAGGGATTGATCAAAATACTAAAGATCCTGATGAAGGGGTGATTGTCAGGGATACTGTTGGATTTCCCACCGGGGTTCTCAAAGAATTGGCACCCAATTTGATCAGGAAAGTGATTCCTGAATTGTCTGAAACCAAACTTCTGGAAAATATGGAGAAGACCATTGCCCATGCCCATGGTCTGGGGCTGACCAGTGTCCATGACGTAAGGCTCATGGGCGGCAAAGAAGGGGCTCGGGCCCTCAGGATGTGGCAAGCACTTCATGGGGCTGGAAATCTTGCAATAAGGTGCCATGTGGGTCTTCCCGGAGAGATGACAGACCAGGCAGTTGCCCTGGGGTTGCGGACGGGATTTGGAGATGATTTGCTGAGAATCGGGTATTTAAAGTTTTTTGCTGACGGCGGAATGGGAGCCAGGACTGCCTGGATGACGGAAAAATACCTGGACGCAGACCATGGTATGCCCCTGACTCCTGTGGAAGAGATTGAAGAGGCTGTTATGAAGGCAGATCAGGCAGGGCTTTCCTGTATGGTCCATGCCATTGGGGATCGGGCCTGCAAAGAGATCATTAATTTGTTTTCACGGGTTGAACAGAGAAATCTGGGTTCCTGCATGCTTCCCCACCGCATTGAGCATGTTCAGATGATTTTGCCCCAGGATCTTGAAAATTTGGGAAAGCTGAAAAATCTGGCAGCTTCATGCCAGCCCAACAACTTGAGTCTGGATATTTCCATGATTGACCAATGTGTGGGCTCCAGGGGGAAATATGCCTATAATCTTAGAGGTATAGTAAATACCGGTATCCCTTTGATGCTCAGTTCCGATGCACCGGTTGCAGACCCCAATCCCTTTGCCGGTATATATTCGGCCGTCACACGAAAACGAATGAACAACACCCCTGAACAGGGCTGGTACATGGAACAGGCCCTGGATGTGGATGAGGCAGTCAGGGCATACACCCTTACTCCGGCCCAGGTATCAGGCTGCGGCCATATTCTGGGCTCCATATCCCCGGGCAAACTGGCGGATATGGTGGTGGCAGATCAGAATATTTTTGAGATTTTGCCGGAGAAAATTGCCGGAACAAAGATTGGCATGACCATTTTTAACGGAAAAATAGTGTATGAACCATAAGAATTTCCAGTATCTGAAAGCTATTTTTGATCGGTCTGAAGATGGGTTAATGGTCTGTGACGTCCAGGGCATGATACTTAAGCGGTTTGTTTTGTGGTGGTTAATGATCGGAATATTTCTTTGATTGATGATATGCGGAGGGAACTTGCCCAGGTGCGCCAGGAGCCGGAACAATACCATATGTTATATATTTAAAACAAAAGAGGAGTAAACGTGAAACAGAATACAGATACCTCCCTGGGGATTTATTTTGATTATTCAAAAAACCAGGTAGATTTGCCCTTGTCCAGACTGATAGATTCCACAACAGAATTCCTGGAAATTTATGGAAATGAACAATTTTGCAGTCAGGAATTTGTTGCGATCCTTGGTGAAAAAAACGGGTCAGCAAAGTTTGCAAATCTTTTGAGTGCCTCTGGGTATGAGAATGATTCCAAAGGGTTTTTTAATTTTGTTCTGGCAGCCATTGGAAAATCCCTTAGCCGTGATTTGGTCATAAACCAGGTAAAGCTTCCCTCCATGCTGCTGGTGGCATTGCTGGAGCAGATCATACCGGGTCATGGCTATGTTTCCATAAAAAACACTCAAAAGTTGGAAAAACTTACCAATCTGGATATTCCAGAGGATCAGCGTTTGGATCTCCAGGCGGTGATGGAAAAATATCCGGTTCGGCTTTCCCGGCATACCATTCGCCAGATGATGGTTTCACGGGATGTGGCTTATCAATATATGCCCTTTGTGGAAGAATTGGAGTCTGTGGGCCATACCAACACCTGGATCGGTCAGTTCCATGAAGGTCTTCTGGAACAGATGTATCAGAATCGGGTAATTTTTCTACTTAACATGAGCTGCCCGGTCTATTGCCGGTTCTGTTTCAGAAAACACAAAGATTCCAGAAATGAAAAAAATCCAACAACCCAGGGCGTTAAGAAGGCAGTTCAGCATGTAAAAGATTCACCCCTTATCAAGGAAATTGTGGTCACAGGGGGTGATCCCTTCATGAATCGGAAAAATATGGCAGCCACCATTGACGGACTCATGACCGTAGACCATGTCCAGACTCTGCGTCTTGCAACACGATCCATTTCCTATTATCCTGACCTGTTCCTGGAAAATGAATCTTCCTATCTCAAATATCTAAAGCAGAAAAATCTGGAACTTCAGCAGTATGGAAAACGCATGGAGGTGGCCACCCATTTTATCCATCCGGACGAGGTTTCCCCTGAAAGCCTGGAGATCATATCAGATCTTGTTAAAAGCGGTATCGCAGTATATGTTCAAACTCCATTTTTGAATGATTGTAACGATAAAGGGCCTGAACTGGTAAAATTATTTGCTCTTTTACGGGGAGCCGGGGCAGAGCTGCATTATATATATATCCCCTGCAGCCCCATTCATGGGAATTCAATTTACTGGAAACCCCTGTCAGATGGAATTAACATAGCCCTGCATCTTCGCGCCCATTTGTCTGACCGGGTTATTCCCAGGATCTGTACTGCTACGCCCATTGGAAAAATGGACTGGCATTCCAGCGGATGGGCCGTTGAAAAGGTGGAAGGGAATGATAATTTTATCTGGATCAGAACTCCCTATACTCCGGAATATTTCAAGAATTTTGCTCCCCTTGCCAATGAATTAAGCAATATCAGGGTGAATGCCGAAGGCACCATTGATATCAAGTATATGGCTAAAATCGGGGATGATTCATTTTTGATTGGTGATCGGCCAGCAAAATCTGCCCCGAAAAATCCAGAGGCTTCCAATGCTGATATAAAACGCCTTAAACAGGAATTGTCCATTGTTTGTCAGATTGGAAAATCCATTGTGGATACCGGCTTGAAAGGGCTGGCAAGGCTCCATGAAACCAGGGTTCAGATTGATGTCAATGCAGGGGAAAAGGAAATGGCCTACATCAAGGCGGATCACAGGATTTCCGACGTGGTGATCGCTTCTGAAATAGATGCTGTGGATTCCTTGTATGATATCACTAGGATCATCAGGTTAGTAGAAGAGATTCCCCATGTCAATGCGATTCGCCTGCGCTCCATGAAGTTTGCTGAATCACCGGAATCTTATACCCGTGGTGTGATAAATACTCTGGGAGACCTGAACAGGTTATCTGTGGTTAATCCCCTGCGCCTTGAGATTGAAACCTGGTTTGTCCTGGATACGGATGTTCATGAAGACCATGTCAGACTTACCCGGAGGCTTAGTAATAAGGGGATTGTTGTTTATTGCAATGTGCCTCTGTTGGGCGGAATCAATGACGATGATAGAAAAATACATGAGCTGGCCCATGTGCTTAGAAAAACGGGGATAGAGTTCCACCATCTCTATGTGGCAGGCCTTCCCATCCAGGAAAAATGGAATACAGCATATCCCATTGACTCTTATGATGTCGTTGATATCGCAACCCGTGTTAGGAGGGAAGGGTCGGGCAGGGAGATTCCCAGATATATTATTCTAACTACCCTGGGAGAGGTGGATTATGGCCTTACCTCAGAATTTGTAAGGGAAGGGGATTTTCTAAAAATAAAACTTGGCTGTTATGATGAATCCTATTATAAAACAATGGATGGAAAATATAAATTTCCTGAAAGTGTTGATATTGGGAAAGGTGGGAATCCAGTATTGGCAGTATTGGGTCTGATCAAAACCAATGACTTCCCTATTTCCTGAAAGCAAAGGTAAACAATGGTTTTCCAAAGACAATTACCCCGGTGGAGTTATTACAGCGAGTATGACTGTTCTATCACTGTACCCAACCTCTCCGTACCCAACCTCTCCAGGTTGGGGCCATATTGCGGGCGACTAATAAGGTTTTGTATTTCGTATCAGAGCATTCATATCTTTATAGTGAAATGGGATCATATGATCATATGATGCTAAAATGATGCTGGAATTCGGGTCTACAATACGCGTTGATACATATACCTTATCATAAGCAGGGGTGTATGTGCCAACAACAACTGCAGAGGCGTTGTGATTGAGGCTGATATCCTTTAGATTCCGGCTGAGTAAAAATTCCCCGTTATTTTCCGAATCTACAAATATCGAATGTTGACGTAGTTTCATTTCAATCACTTTATAACCTTTTTGGGAAAATCTGGAGCCGATCTGTTCGGCCATAATACGCCCGAACGGAGTTGATTTTTTTAAATCGCTAACATCCACAAAACTGGCAACGATTATAAGGTCATCATAAGTAAGGTGTGCTATCATATTATCTTCAAGATGATCGACGATTCTGTAGCTGGCAGTGACCAGATTATTATCAGGTTTAAAGGCTTGATTTGGTGAAGTGGAACAACCAATAGAAAAAATAGAAATAATAATTAGTATGAAAAGAATACGCAGTTGCATTTTTTTCCCTCATTTATTGTTGATGGTCTCGTAAAAAGTCGAAAAGAGCAAAATCGCTATTAATAATTTCAGCATGTTACAGCTGAAAAAATGCAAAAATCTGACCTTTTACAGATTCATCATTGTTGGTCAGTCACCTTAAAATTTTTATATTGGATTTTAGGCTCAGGCTCAGGCCTATAATAGGTTTTACCATCATGCCATACATAATCATCATAATAATAATGCCATGCATCTTCATTTTTAGAATAATGCCATGCATCCTCATCGTTTACGTAATATATTCCTGACTGCTGAGCCAAAATAAAACTATTTTTAGATACTGAAAGACTAATAATGATTTCGTTATGAGAAACTGCTTCTATATTGCTAAAATAATTATCGGCAAGATCTAATGCAATGCCTGTGGATATCAATGCGCCAGCAGTTGAATTATCAAAAATCTTATAAAGACCAGCTCCAAGAAGAATCATTGCGGATTTTGATCCAGGCACCCCAGAAGCTGATCTATTTGAACGGTGGTAGACTTCATCAATTGTCCAATCAATCACAAGAGAATTTTCAGGTGTTTTGGAAATAATGTAGTCAAGCTTTATTAATTCGGTGATTAAAAGATTCCTGAAAACTTTTCCAAAAGGAGATGCATCCTTTGTTTGAATATAAACAGAAGGTTGATTGTAGATAGAGAGCAATGTTTCTTTTTCTAATTCTGAATCAGACAATTCCCTCTCATTTTCATTGGCGTGACCAAAACCTGGTTGATTCAGCAGATGTGAAGGTTCCTTTGCCATGGCCTTTGTGACCTGCGTGCAAAAATCTTTTGCCATTATTTCCCAGTGGTGAGCAGCTTGTAGTTTCTTTTGATACGAAAACTCATGATTGAGAGGTCGTGGTACAGGAGAACAACTGAAAATAAACAAGCAAATTAAACTTAACAATCCAACAGGACTTATTTT
>JAOZST010000077.1:0-3413 GCA_029939535.1 Desulfobacteraceae bacterium
GTGTCCTAGCAGTCACCAATTCTCTGCAAAATTAAAGGGGCTGCCTGCATTTCTGCAGGCAGACCCTTTGTTTTTTGCTGTTTTAATATTTTCTTTCAATTGTATTCCTGTTCAGGAACAGTCGCTTCTACGTTAAAAGTATCCAATCGTTTCGTCATAAGCAGATTCATTAAAGAAGTTTGATTTGGTCGTTGAGCAAAACAAAAAAGGAATGCTAAGTTTTGACCCAGGATTTTCAACCCCCAGAATACTATAAATCTGGGTTTCTGATAAAAAAAAAATGAATTTACAGAAAGACTTTTACACTAACAGTACCTCTGCCGTACCTGATTCACCCCCTGACCGCCTTCTTACGTGAGGCAACAAATTTGACCAGATCCTTTTTCAAGGCCGAATCAATGTCAGGCTTCACATACTTCTGCAGCCGTTTTGAAACCGCATCCCTTGCCCGTGTGCTGTAAGAAGTGTTCGGGCGACCTGACCACTTGTCGTATGTCATGCGGTTTGATAGGGGCAAGGATAGAAATTCCGTACGAGAATGTTGGAACGTAGTGGGGTGAGTAAGGAACTGGCCGCCGCCCCCCACCTCTTTGATCGCGGACAGATCAATCCGGCTGATTCCTTCTGCAATAGGCTGTTTTGCCTTCAACATCTGGAGGAGGAGTTCTTCATCGTGGAATGCAATGCCAAGTTCGGAAAGCACCTCCATTGATGCGTCATGTATCAGGTGATTTCTTTTCTTCTCCACGTAGTACTCCTTTTTTTATTCGTTCCAGCATTTTGTTAAGATGTCTGTCAGTGTGATCCGAAGCTTCCTTTGATTTCCTCGATTTAATTAGATTCAGCAATACTTCGTGTTTTTCCAAATCTGACTTTAGATGTGTTTCAACCTGATCCGCAGCTTTCCACAAGGTATCCCGTGTGGTGAAACTAATCCTTAATATTTTGTCCATGAAATCCATGATAACGGTATTCCGGGTCGCCGAAGCAATGGCCATGTGAAACTTGAGGTCATACTCAAAAAAGCGGTCGACATCATCCAGGGACTCCCGCATGTTGGCCAGGGCCGTTTCCATGGCCTCAATGTCGCCAGGGGTCCACCGTTGGGCAGCCAGTTCCACGGTCTGCTTTTCAACGCCTTTCCGGGCTTCATAGATGTCATGCAGCGCCCCTTTGCTGAAGGAAAAAAACAGGCTCAACGGTTCGGTAGGCCAATCTTGGTTATTATCGGCCAGGAAATTGCCTTCTCCCTGTCGGTTCACTACGATACCGAGCACACTCAATGCCTTCAGGGCTTCCCTGAGGGATGGGCGGCTGACACCGAGCATGGCGGCAAAATCCCTTTCACTGGGCAGACGACTGCCTGGGGCCAGCTGGCCCGAGTCAATCAGAGATTTGATCTCCGAAATGATTTTTTCCGGTAATGTCTCCCGCTTTAGAGTTTTTACATTCAGTCCCTTGTTTTTCTGTGCCATGCATTCTCCTTTCCATTCGATCGTCTGTTTGCGATTGAATTACTGCGTTACGTTACCGGCATTTACAGGGTTATGAACTGGTTTGTCAATAAAATTAAAATACTGTATTTTTCTATTGACAAAACTTATCAAACTTGTTTATGACTTGTCAATGGGTAAGACCACTTGGCCTATTGTGGCTTTTTTTAACGATCAGGAGGTGTACAATTCAATCTCTAATATTTTGTAATAATCCAATATTCTTTAACCAGCAGGAGGAGCGACCATATCCTCAAGGATATAAAAAATAAAAAAATACTTTATCTCAGAAGGAGAGAATCACAATGATCAATACAGGTTCCATAGAACATGCGACGTATTCGTTCAAAATGCTTGATGAAGACCAGATCCGAGAAATGCTGTATGCTGCATTTGATGTCATGCGAACGGTTGGATTTAAAATACTCCATGCCGATGCCAGGAAAATGATGGCAAAAGCCGGTGCTATAGTAAACGATGAAATAGTAAAGGTTCCTGAATATATTGTTCGGGAATCTCTGCGCACAGCGCCCAAAGGCTGGACCATCTTTGACCGGACCGGAAAACGGGCTATGGAAGTGACCGGTCGAAAAAGTTATTACGGCACATCAACGGCAGCCCCCAATACAATGGACGCCTTTACAGGTGAATTCCATGAAACCCGCCTGGAGGATATCGGCAGGGGAGCCAGGATCGCAGATGCTCTGCCCAACATCGATTTTATCATGCCATTCGGCTCATCCCAGGATGTTCCCGGCGATGTATGCGATCTGTATGAATTTCCGGTCATGGTTCAAAACTCCACCAAACCCATTGTTGCGATTAACTACTCTGGACGAGGAACCGAGTTGATGTATGAAATGGCGGCTGCTGTTGCTGGGGGTCTGGATAAACTCCAGGAACGCCCTTTTGTCATGGTGTATCCCGAACCCATTGCTCCCATGGTATATCCGGATCATGTGATTGACAGACTGTTTGCAGCGGCTGACCTAAAAATGCCCCAGATCCCGGGGGCCTCGGTCATGCTGGGGGCAACAGGACCGGTCACCGTGGCTGGTGCCGTGGTTCAGGCCCTGGCTGAAGGACTCATGTGCCTGACCCTGGCCCAAATTCGCAACCCGGGCTGCCCCGTGACCCTGTCCACCAATATGGGTATCATGAACATGAACACGGGTCTTGCCACATTCGGCGAGCCCACCAAATCCCTTGCCACCTGCGCACATGCCCAGGTGTCCCAGTACCTGGGACTGCCCACTTGGGGTCTTGCCGGTGCTACAGACTCCAAAATGATCGACGCACAGGCAGGGGGCGAAGCAGCCTTTCACATCATGGCCCAGGCAATGGCAGGACTGAACCTGATCCATGACGTGGGGTATACAGATTCCGCCATGTGCTGTTCCCCTCAGCAGTTGGTTTTCGGACATGAGCTAGTGGGCATGGTTAAGCACTTCATGAAGGGCATCACCGTGAACCGCAATACTCTGGCCCGTGAAATTATTGAATCCGTGGGCCCAGGCGGCCATTTCCTTGCCAAGAAACATACCATGGAGAATTTCAAGGATCAGCTGTGGCAAAGCAAACTCATGGACCGGCAGCCCAGAAAACGCTGGGAAGATAACGGTGCCAAAGACGCCGGCGTCCGGGCGGCCGAGGAAGTGGTATCTATCCTGGAAACCCATAAACCCCAAGCCTTGGACGGCAAAGTGCTGGATGAACTCATGAAAATCAGAGAAAAAGGGGAAAAGGAAATCGTAAAGGACAAATAGCCATTTTGGCCGACACCCGGCAGATATTCTAAACGAAGGACTCATCGCAGGAATGGATATCGTGGATGGAAAAATGGAAAACGATGATTTGTTTATCCCGGAAGTACTCATTGCAGCTCAAGGCATGGAAAGTTGCGTGGAAATTCTGAAAACC
>JAOZST010000077.1:3513-16134 GCA_029939535.1 Desulfobacteraceae bacterium
CCATATCACCTTCAACTTAAAACAGGAGAACGTAGCATGAAAAACGATACATTAGCAGGCGGACTGGAAAGCGACATTCTAAAGTTTCTGACATTAAAGCAGATCACCGCCATTCATCGTGCCTCCATGAGGGTGTTGGGGGAAACGGGATTCCATATCGACTCTGTCAAGCTGCTGGAGAGAGTGGAGAACCAGGGCGTTATAGTGGATTTTGAACAGAAAAAGGCGTTCTTTGATGAAGTTGTCATTAAAGAAGCCATTGCAAGCAATCCGTCCAGGGTCACCATCTATGGTCGGGAAACGGATGAACACAATGTCGTCTTGGGCGGTAACCGTGTCTACCTCGGAACCGGTGGAACCGCAGTTAACATCCTGGACGTCGACCGGGTCAGACGTCCCACCACAGCTGCCGATGTTGCTGCCACGGCAAAACTTGTGGATGCACTGGAAAACATCCATTTCTTTGTCATCCCCTGTCATCCCGGAGACAGTGCGGCTGAGAACACGGATGTAAACCGTTTTTTCAACGCCATTAACAACACAACCAAACCGATCATGGGCGGGTGTCTCTCCCTGGACGGGCTGGAACGTGTCATCGACATGGCCGCTACAATTGCAGGAGGGAAAGAGGCATTGGCAAAGCGTCCCTTCATTGCCACCATCTCCAGCGTAATCAGTCCGCTCACCATGGACAGGCAGCATGCCGAAATGGTGATGAGAGTGGCCGATAGTGGTATCCCCATGGCGTTCTCAATCGCGCCCATTGCCGGTGCCACCTCGCCTATTTCTCTTGCCGGAACACTGGTTCAGATGAACGCGGAAGCTTTGGCGGCCATTACCATTGCCCAGATTATTCGGCCCGGCACTCCCAGTCTCTATTCGGCCGTACCCACCATCATGGACATGAAAACCAGTTCCTTTCTCTTTGGCAGCATGGAGTCGGGAATCATGAACGCTGCGGCTGCCCAGTTAGCCCAATATTATGATTTGCCGCTTTATTCCACCGGAGGAATCAGTGACGCCAAACAACCGGATCTTCAGGCTGGATATGAGAAAGCATTTACGGCGGTACTGCCTGCCTTGGCCGGTGCCAACTTCATCCACGAAGCAGCCGGGCAGTTGGACTCAGGCATGACCATCAGCTATGCCCAGTTTGTCATCGACAACGACATCAACGGTTGCGTCATGCGTGGCGTACGCGGCATAGAGATTGATGAAGATACCCTGGCCGTGGAGGTAATCACAAAGATCGGCCCCAAAGGTAATTTTTTGGGGGATATGCACACGGCTATGCGTGCTCGCACCGAATTCTATTATCCCAGAGCCGCAACCCGTAAAGGGTACGACGGATGGGTCGACGAAGGATCCAAGGATGCCTGGACACTTGCAGAAGAAGAGGCCTGTAGAATTCTGGATACCCATCATCCCCGGCACATCGATCCGGAATTGGTATCACAAATCCTGAAAAAAGAAGCGGGGATCATTGTTCCCTGCCAAACGGAATAGAAAAACCAAGCAGGTTAGAATAATGTATTGCCGTCAATCCGGTACGTCTTTATCCCGTACCGTTGATTTTAACCCACTATTACCATAGAACAATTAAAGCATAGAAAATAAAAAGATCATGATCAACACCTCATCCATAGAAGATGCCACCTATTCATTCAAAATGCTTGTTGAAGATCAGATTCAGGAAATGCTGTACGCCACCTTTGATGCCATGCGATCGGTTGGATTTCAAATTCTTCATGCCGATGCCCGGACGATGCTGGCAAAGGCAGGAGCCGTTGTAAACAACGAATTGGTCAAAGCGCCGGAACATATTGTTCAGGAGTGTTTGCGCCAAGCCCCCAAAGGGTGGACGATTTTTGGTCGTACCGGCAAACGGGACATGGAAGTGACCGGCAGCAAGGATACCGAAACCAGAGTTGCTACCAGTCTCCATTTCTCGGTCTATCTGCCATAACCCATACGGTGTGAAATTTTTTGACTATATTCTATAATTAATTTGCTCAATCGTGAAATGTCATGTTCAATTCGTGAACTGGGTCCAGTCACGCTGACAGAAGCAACAACTTTTTCTGAATAATCTCTTATAGGCCCCGCCACGCAGGATATGCCGATGTTATTTTCTTGCCTGTCAATGGCATAGCCACATTCCCGAATGTCTATCAAAGCCTGCTTGATTTGTTCCGGATCTATAATGGTCATTGACGTAAAACGAGTGAGTATTACGTTATGAAAATACTTTTCCATTTCATGGAAAGGCATGTGGGCCAGAAACACTTTACCTGTCCCGGTGGAATAAAGATCACTTCGCCTTCCAATGTGAAAAGTGACCTTATTTTCAATTTTTGCGTCCACTTTATCCATGATAATCGATTGATTCGCATCACAGACTGCCAAATGAACAGATTCCCCTGAAACATGACTCAGTTCTTTGATGAAATTCGAAGCCAGATTCCTAATTTCAACCCTGTTCATGACATGGTTCCCCAGAGCGAGAATTTTCATGGTTGGTCTGTAACGGCTTGTGTCGACATCCTGTTCAACATAACCGGTTTCAACAAACGTCCTGAGAAACCGGTAGACAGTAGCTTTATTAATATTCAAAGCACTTTCAAGATCCACAACCCGTACATCCTTATCCATTTTGCAGACATATTCCAGCACCTGCAAGGCTTTCATCACGGACTCATTAACTTTTTTATTTTTTGCAGACTGAGGGGTTACGCTCATATCGGTTTATTCCCTTTACTATTTTAATATTAAATGCCAATCAATAAATGTGTTGGTTTGAAATTTATTGTAGGGATCTTCATTTGTCAACATAAGCACAAAGCTACTTTTAAAATGGTTTAAAACTGCCAAAATAATTTAACCCATGAAATGGGTTTTTTTATTTTACTTCATTAGCAACGATATCTGCTGTAATATTCAACAGTTCCTCCAGGCCCTTCGCAACTTTTACGCCGGCAGATTCCAATGCATTCCTCTTTGAGGATGCCGTTCCTGCGTTTCCTGAAACAATGGCTCCAGCATGCCCCATCTTTTTCTTTTCCGGGGCTGTACTGCCAGCAATGAAAGCCACCACGGGTTTTGAGTAATTGACACTTTTCAGATATTCGGCGGCCATCTCTTCCCCTGCACCGCCGATCTCTCCAACAAGAATAACACAACAGGTTTCCGAATCATCTTTAAATAGCTCAAGAATGTCAGTAAAAGAAGATCCGGGGATCGGGTCTCCACCGATTCCGACACACGTTGATTGTCCTACCCCTTTTCGGCTCAGGCATGAGGCGACTTCATGGGTCAATGTTCCGCTGCGCGATACGATTCCGACACGCCCCTGGCTGTAAAGAAAGCCGGGCATAATGCCTATTTTACTGAGTCCCGGGCTGATCACACCAATGGTATTCGGGCCAATAATCCGGCATTGATTGGCCATTGCATGTTCTCTGATGATCATGGTGTCTTTGACCGGTACGTGCTCGGTAATGGGAATAATGGTTTCAATCCCGCAGTCAATTGCTTCCAGAACACTCTCTTTGACACCAAATGGCGGAACCAGTACCATTGAAGCATCAATGGGTCCACAAGAGTCTATGGCTTCCTGAACTGTATTAAAAACAGGTAGGTTTCCTACTGTTTCTCCACCTTTACCGGGGGTGACCCCTCCGACCAGTTTGCAGCCATATTCCAGCGAATGGCTTGCATGAATCCGTCCCTGTTTACCGGTAATTCCCTGAATTACAAATATAGTTTTTTCATTAACAATGATCGCCATGTTATTGATCTCCATCCATGATTGACACCAGAAGCCGAATAGCCTCTTCGGTAGTACCGTATTTGATGAACGGGACATTATGTTCCTCAAGTAGTGCCCATCCCGCATCCTGGGAGTGTCCCCGCATTTTCACGACCAGTGGGATACCGGGTTTGTCCGTCTCAAGATAACGGATAACCCCTTTTGCTATGACTTCACAGTTATTGATACCGCCGAAAATATTAATAAGCGCGCCGTTGATACCAGGTGTCGACATTGAAATCCTGAGTGCCTCTACCGTTTTTTCTGATGAAATTCCACCCCCGGTATCCAGAAAACTCCCAGCCGCGTGTTCTGTAGCATTAATCATGTCCATGGTGCCCATGGCAAGGCCTGCCCCGCCGGCAAGAACCGCTATATCTCCTTCAAGGGGAACATAATGCACACCAATTTCATGGGCTTTGCGTTCTCGATCCGTTTTAGGCTCCTCTTCAGCACATCGGTATGGCTGACGAGGAACTGCGCTGTCATCAATCACTGCCTTTGCATCCAGGGCAACAACATCACCGCCCGAATTGATGACAAGAGGGTTAATTTCAAGTGTGGTGCAGTCTGCATCAAGGAATGCTTTGGATAACGCTACTATTACCCTGGCAACCTTGAGTTTTATGGCAGAATCAAATGCCGTCCCCTTTAACAATCCTAAAACTCTGGCCTGCTTCAAAGGTGTCTGGGCTGAAAAATGAAGCATCAAAACGTCTTCAGGCGATGATTCAGCAACGGCTTCAATATCCACGCCCCCACGGTGGGAAAACATGAGCAACTGTTTGCCAGCTCCTGGATCCAGCGTGATCCCTGCGTACAGCTCCGTGGAAATGTCCATCATTGGGTCAATCAGCAGTTCATTGCATACCTCTCCCTTGATGGTCATCCCGAGAATTTCACCGGCATAGGTTTCCAGCTCTGTTTCGTTTTTTGCAACCTTAACCCCGCCGGCCTTACCGCGTCCACCGGCCAGGACCTGGGCTTTTACCACAGCCGGAAACCCAACTTCATGGGCAGTCTCCATTACCTGGGAAACAGAAGAAACGACCTTCCCCTCGGCAATGGGTATTCCGGCCGCTTTAAGGATTTGTTTACCCTGATATTCAAACAATCTCATGACAGTGCTCCAGCTGCATTGAAGTCATAGTTGTACCCCATATCAAAGGCTTTAAAATTTTTCTTGATCACTTTGGCAGGGAAAGTATCTTCCAATGCCTGTTTGCAGGCTTCCGGCGTTGCAACCCCGCTAACCTTTGCAATTGCACCGAACATTACAACGTTTGCAACGACACGAAACCCCAGTTCTTTTTCCGCAATGGCTGTAACAGGGATTTTTCTGACATTGGTATACTTTTCAGGGATATCTTTGACCAATGTATCGTCAATCAGTAACTCACCATCCGCCGGCAGATCTTTACAATAGGTGTTGAAGGCCGGTTGTGACATGGCGACCAAGGTATCGAGATTGAGCACTTTGATATAATCAATCGTTGAGTCGGAAACAACGATTTCTGTTTTGCAGGCTCCCCCCCGGGCTTCCGGGCCGTAGCTCTGGGTTTGGACCACATCCTGCTCTCCATATTGTCCGACTGCCTTGGCAATCAACAGGCCGATAGTGATCACACCCTGTCCGCCAAACCCTGCTATTCTTAACTCTTTTCGCATTTTTCTTTCTCCCTGGTAACGGTGATCGCCATATCCGGACAAATGAGATCGCACATCATACAACTAATGCAGATTTTACTGATATGTTCAGGTACCAGATATCCCTTGCTATTTCTTTCTTTTCCCGGTTTCAGTGCTTCGTTTTTGCAAACTGCAATACAAAGTTCGCATCCTTTGCATTGATCTTTATCGATTTTCCACATATCCATATCCTTCTTTTTCTTTCACGCCTCGGTTTTGAGTAGTTCATTGACTGTCCTGAAAGCGGTTTTTTTCTCATCATGGTGCAGCACCCCGGTACGGAACTGACTCGATGTAAGTTCAGCACCTTTCTTTGAAACAGCGTTTTCTTTCAGTATGTTGAAAAGATCGCTTGGAGCAGCCTTTCCGAAAATATTCCTTCCGGCCTGGGTTGGGCACTGACTCATAACTTCAACAAATGAAAAACCATTGTGAGCGACAGCCTTGGTCAGCGTCTTGGTGATTTTGACAGGTGATGCGGCCGTTTCTCTGGCCACAAATGTTGCACCTGCTCCGATGGCCAGTGTAACAGCATCAAAAGGCTTCTCATTATTTCCGTACGGGGAGGTCTTTGTTTTCCCACCGGTTGGTGTCCCTGGAGACATCTGGCCGCCGGTCATGCCGTAAATATAGTTGTTTAAGGTTACAACGGTGATATCCAAGTTTCGTCTTGCTGCATGGATAAGGTGGTTGCCGCCAATGGCAAGGCAATCACCGTCACCATTGAACACAACAATTTTTTTTTCAGGACGGGCAAGTTTTAACCCGGTTGCGACAGCAATGGATCTGCCGTGCAGGGAATGAATGACGTCTGCTTTGATGAATACAGGCAGCCATGATGAACACCCAATTCCCGATACGAACAAGAAATCTTCAATCCCGATTTTATCAATCATCCGAATGGTTGCATTCAACACGGAACCGTGACCGCATCCCGGACAGAAAATAGTCGGCAGTGCTTCTTTTCGAAGATATTTTTCAGCCAATGGATTCATTTTCAACTCCTTTCAATTGCACTTAAAATCTCAGCAGGGACATGCATGGCACCGCCGAATTTAGGCAACGATTCCACTTCAATGTTCACGACTCGCTGGACTTCGTTGCAGATTTTTCCGGCATTACATTCCGGTACCAGGATTCTAACCGCTTTATTGGTTTCTTCACGAATCATCTCATCGGGAAAGGGAAATAATGTCTTCAATTTTATAAGCCCGGCTTTAATTCCTTTCTCACGGGCGTCAATTACTGATCTGAGTGCAACACGGGCCGTACTTCCGTATGACAGCACAATAACCTCGGCATCTTCTGTGCATTTGAGTTCATAATCAGAAATATCGTCAATATTATTATTAATTTTATCCATGATGCGTTTGACCAGGTTGCCGCTGGGTTCCATCAAATGACCGATCCGCATACCTATTCCGTCATGGGTCTGGCCGTCTACGCAAATATTATGTCCTTCACCGAATCCGCCCCTGTACGGAACCCCGCCAAGTTCATCCACTCCTTTGAAGGGTTTGTAATCAATACCTTCCGGCGGAGCGATACGATTGTACACGTCCGGTGCGTCAGGGATAACCACGCGCTCCCGAGTATGGCCGACAACTTCATCAGTAAGAACAGATACGGGCACAAGATACTTTTCGGAAAGGTTAAAGGCCCGGATCGTAAGATCCAGTGCTTCCTGGGCTGATGAGGGAACGAGAACAATAGGCTCGTAATCACCATGGCTGCCATATTTCGCTTGATAGACATCCTGCTGAGACGTCATGGTCGGTTGGCCCGTTGAGGGACCACCCCGCATTACGTTTATTATAACACAAGGCGTTTCGGTAATTGCGGCATAACCGATTGCCTCCTGCATAAGGCTGTACCCAGGGCCTGATGTTGCCGTCATGGCCTTTGCGCCACCCCATGATGCACCAATTAAGGCATTCATCGATGCCAGTTCATCTTCCATCTGGATAAAAACAGCGTTGGTATTCGGCATTTTTTCTGCCATCACCTCGGCAACTTCAGTGGCAGGGGTGATGGGATATCCTGCAAAAAAAGTGCATCCCGCTAAAAGTGCGCCCTCAACACAAGCCTGATTCCCTTGAATCACGATGGCCTTTGGACGAGTTTGCATATTCATGTTGAACTCCTTCATTGTTGTTTATTTGTTTAAAATAGAGTTTCATTGTTTAAAACATAATTTTATTTTAAGTGTCAACGCTTTTTTGCGCGATGGTGACTATTATTTTAATCGTTATCCCAATCGTTTGAAATTGGATTGGAAACGCCCGGATGCAGTTGAGACTCAAAAACTTTTTAATAGTCTTGATTTTAAAAATGATTTTTGAAATTTAAATCCATTACGTTTCACCTTGCCTGGAATTTTTGAATTAGAATCTTAGAGAATATAAAAAACAACATGTGTGACATGATTTTAAAAGAATAGACGATATTCGCCCCTCTATTGAGCCCAAGGTTGGGCTTGCGTTTTTATGTTAATCAGCTATTCTTCCTGTAATCACAAATTTATTTTAGGCGGAGGGGATTAATGCACTGGAGCCTTACGACACGGTATAAAATACTATTAGAAATTAATAACGCTGTAATTACAAATTTTTCTTTGAATGAATTTTACAAGGCATTGTCAGCAGAGTTGAGAAGACATTTTGATTATGACCGCCTGAGTATTTTTATTTATGATCAAAAAAGCCGGTCTTTGACCTATCTGAGAATAGCAGACGGGGTCCAGCCTGAAGGATTTGAAAAAAAAATACGGCCCCTGTCCGGTGCAACCGTTGCCAGGATGGTCATAGAGTCCAAAAAACCGGTTGTGATCAAGGATCTGTCCGCCTATTCTGACCAGCCGGCTATTCCTGCAATGATCAAAGCCGGGCTGACCTCGACACTGGCATTCCCATTGATTGTACGGAATAACATTCTCGGAACCCTGCATATGTCCTTTAAAAAAATACCGGATGACTTACCCGGTTTAACACGGATATTAAATGACATATCCAGTCAGGTGGCCATTGCAGTGGGCAATATGGTGACCTTTTCCAAACTGGTGGAAGAGAAACATCATCTAGAGAGAGAAAACAACTTCCTTTTGAACGCCAATGGTGAATACCAGGTCAATAATTTTTTATACATCTCCCCCAAGATGGTTGATATCATGAAATTTGCACAAAAGGTTGCCGAGATTGATGCCCCTCTTTTGATTACGGGTGAAACAGGAACGGGTAAAGACTACATCGCCCGCTATATCCATTCCATCAGTCCTCGCAGGGATCACCTCTTTGTAAAAGTCAACTGTCCGGCCCTGACCTCTTCTCTTTTTGAAAGTGAGCTTTTCGGACATGTCAAAGGGGCTTTTACGGGTGCAGACATCAACAGAACCGGTCGATTTGAAATGGCAGATAAAGGGGTGATTTTCCTGGATGAAATTGCTGAACTTCCCCCCGGGTTACAGGCAAAGCTGCTTCAGGTACTCCAGGAACACCAGTTTGAACGGGTGGGAGACAATCAACTCGTCAAAACCAATTTCCGGCTCATCGCGGCAACAAACAAAAACCTGTTTGATTTGATAAACCAGGGAAAATTCAGGAAGGATCTCTACTACCGGTTAAATACACTTCAGGTGCAGGTACCGCCATTAAGGGAACGCATAGACGATATCCCCTATCTGATAAAAGAGATCAATAAAATGGTATCTGCAGAGTTAAACAGGCCTGCGCCCCGGTATTCAGAAAAGGTGATCCGGTTTTTAACGGCGTATCACTGGCCGGGAAACGTAAGGGAACTGAAAAATATCGTCAAACGCTTTGCCATACTCAAGCCGGGTGAAATCATTTCATTATCAGATATACAGAATCTGGTGGACATGACCCGTCGTCCTGATACGAGCCCGGAAAATAATATCCCGGCCCTGGCCCCGTATGAACAAACCGGTATAGAGCGGGCCCTTATTAAAAGCCATGGGGTTGTGGGAGGGCCGAAGGGTGCCGCACAAATACTGGGACTGCCTAAATCAACCCTTCAATACCGCATAAAAAAGTTTGGATTTAACCCAAAGGACTATGCCTGAAACAAACCTTCCCCGTAAATACAGGTTTAACCCGGTTTTATTCCAGTCTGAATTAAAATCATTTTCAGAATTATTTCAAGCCCAATATTCGTTTCCACACCTTTTAATCGGGCCCAAATTTGGGCCCGGCAGTCGCTTGATAATTCAAAGATCGGCCTATATCAATGGATACGGCTGTTGAGTACAACTGGCATGTCTTTTGCTGTATTTATTTAAATTTAATGTGGGAACAAAATTGGAACGGAGTAATGAAACATGGCCAATGGGATACAAAATATCGAAGGTAGATCCGCAGTTTATATCAACACAAAATTTTATATCTATCTGATACTGGGACCTTTATTTTTTATCGGCATTCTTTATGGTCTGCCCCAGGATATCTTTAATTTTGCAGCCAGGGGATCCATCGGGACCATGGCCTGGATGATAACGTGGTGGATACTGCGGCCTGTCAATATTGCCATCAGTGCCATGCTGCCCATTGTCACAACTTCTTTGCTGGGATTTATACCCGTGACATCCGTACTGGAAAATTATGCCAGTCCCATTGTCATTCTTTTGCTGGGAGCGAATATCATTACCATTTCCTGGAGTGCCAGCGGCCTTGATAAACGCTTATCCTTAAGAGCCCTCTGCCTGATCGGCCCCTCAATGCGGCACCAGATCATCACCTGGTTTGTCATATCAACGGTTATGACCATTGTATTGCCCAATGTTGTTGTTGCAGCCGTGCTGGTTCCCATATCCGTTGCCATGCTGACCTATCTCGGGATGGGTGAGGGCATCGGGCGATCCGCCGTATCCACGGCCATTCTTCTGGCCATTATATACGGGGCAAGCCTGGGCGGATTTGGCTCTCCCCTGGGCGGGGCCATGAACCTGGTATCCATTCAGCATCTGGAAGAAATGGTCCTGCACCGGGAGTACATGTATATCAACTGGACGATCTGCATGCTGCCAATGCTGGTTTTTATTTCTGCGGGTGTGCTTTTTTTACTTTTGAGAATCAAGATTAAACAAAAAGAACTGCCGGGTTCACGAAAGTTTTTTCAGGATGAATATAAGAAACTGCCGAAAATGTCCACTGCTGAAAAATGGAGCCTGGCCCTTTTTTTTGCCGCCAGCCTTTTATCATTTTTAAGACCGCTCTACGCCCATGCGCTTCCTTCCCTGAAACCCCCCTATATTTTCCTGATCTGCGGGCTGTTGAGCTTCATCGTTCCGGACGGCAAGGGGAACAGGCTGATGACATGGGAGTATACATCACCCCGTCTGGTCTGGGGACTGTTTTATCTTTTTGCCGGCGGAATGGCCATCGGCAAAATGCTGACACAATCAGGTGCCGGCAACATCCTTGCCCAGGCTATGACCAGTTATGACCTCAGCTCCGGGATGCTTCTCATAGCTGTTTTTGTCTTTCTGGGGCTTTTTTTATGTAATGTTTCAAGTGCAACTGCTGCCTGTGCCATCCTGGTTCCAATCGTCATAAACTTGACCCAGACGCTGAATCTGAACCCTGTTCCCTATGTATATATCGCTTCAGTGGCATCAAACTGCGCCATCCTTCTGCCAACTTCAGTGGGAGCAGTGGCAGTTGGCTATGGTCTGGACCCCAGGGAAATGTTAAAAAAGGGAATTGTGGTCGTTATTTTCTCTTTTTTCATGGTAAGTATTTTAGGCTGGCTTTTTCTTGAATTCTGGCCTGGTTTTTCCATGGCTTAATTCAACCTCAGGTTGAGGCCAGGCGGGCCGTTAGTTTCTAAACTCTTATTTTCTTGTTTTTTTGGCAAAAGAATTATGCAAATGGTTCATAAGCCCTTGCCAATTCAGGAATAATAACCATGGTTTTAAGTTTCATTCCCATGGTGATTACTTGGCTTCCAAAACGAGTCAAATAGTATTTATAAGTGTGGGCAACTTTTTTGACCATACCGTGGGTATGCAATCTTTTTAAGGTTCTTGAGACTTTTTTGAGTTTTTTTATACCAACGCTCGGATCAACTATATCCGAAATGAATTTTAGAAAACGTTTGTTTGCATTTAACAGTATTCCGGTTAATGGCCCCAAACTGTAGAGGCCCTTCTTCATGCCTGTGAGTTTCATGGAACTTGTTCCATCACGATGTTCTACCTTTCGGTAGTGCTTAACCTGAAGGTCACACGTAAAAAAGAGACATCATTAGTTGTCGTTTCAATCCTGAGAATGATGCCGTGTTTATCATACATTTTTATCGAGGTGGGGCCCATTCTAAACTTGATACAAGTTCCTTCTATTCTTGTAGAAAAATTATTGCCCATTTCATCTTGATATTGTGGATTGAGTTTTCGGCCAAGAAAAGTGGCGATGTTTTCTGGTTTTACAGAATGAATAGCTGTGCGGGTTAAATTTTCATAAATCAATTTCAAATCTGATTGGCGTTTAAAAATAATATCTGTCGCATATTCAACTTGCATGATACTCCAATGATAACCCATCGGAAAATGTTTTATAACCGGACAATAATAATTTGCAAATTCGTTTAATTTTTTATGGATGTGTTCAATATTTAGAGCGTCGCTGATTTCTTGAGCAGACTCAAAAGATTCCGTTTTTCATGATGGCATTGTCCCGTATTACACTTCGAATGCCTTTTTGTTTCATAGCCGCATTAAGGACATTGTGGCCATTAAAATAAATTTGCAACTGAAATGGACACCATGTAGGCACCCGAACATAGCAAAGGTCCATGTCCTCATCTATAAAATAAAAATAATAATGCAAACACTTCCCCAGAACAGACTTCAGATATGTTTTACCAGTTTTTTTATTATGCCAGGGTTTGTATGAAGGGCATGCCTCCATGGCCGAAATAATATGAACAAGACCCGGATGATCTCCTCTGGAGTTAATAATATTTTTTATTACTTTTTCTTTCCGAATATTTCTCTTTGGTAAAACAGGTGGAAATTTTTGCAAAGATCGCGTCCACTTTCGGCTTTTCCGTTCCAGACGATTTGAAACTCCGGGAGTTGAACACAATTGCCAAACTGGCTGAATATATCAATT